>JABLTI010000009.1 GCA_013166835.1 Promethearchaeati archaeon
ATTGGAAACTTATCCTACAAAACTCTATATCGTGCTATCAATGAGATTGGTTCTCATAAAGTATTAAATCTCTTGCAAAACCTGCGTGGTCAAGAAGGATTGCATAATTTGGATTTGGAAGACAAAGACATACAAGATCTCAATAATTGTGGAAGACAATATTTACTAAAACGGTTCAATCAAGGCAGCAAAGAAATAAGTGATTCAATTAAAGTGAGTGAATTTCTACATAATCACGATTTATGTTATTTAACATCTGATAAGAAATACACTTTATATCTAAAAGACCCACGAACAATTCTTAATCCCATGAAACTAGCAAAACATCTCATACTATTATCCGGAACATTCAGACCACTGAAACATTTCGCGAGTTTTCTCGGAGTACCAAATGCAAAGAAGATTTCTGTGTTATCTGAAAAAATCGGGAAAAACAGGATAATTTTGACTACAAATGATTCTCAATTAACAATGAGATATTCAGAACGATCAAGAGAACGATTTCTATATTATTGCGATACCATATCAGAGTTATTGAAAGTTATACCAGGACATATTCTAGTCTTTACACCAAACTATGAATTAACTTCTGTTTTTGCGAACCTATTAAAGACAAGGTATGAGGAACGTCCAAACCAACCAATTACTAAACTAATAAATGAAGTGAAAAGCAGTAAAACAAAGGCAACAATTGTCGCACCTGCTCGAGGGAAAATTTCAGAGGGGATTGAAATTGTACAAAATGAAAAATCCCTAATTTCTGCTGTAATTATTGTTGGCTTACCGTACCCACCTCCATCGAGATCGTTAAAGGAAATCATAAAAGAATACAGTAAGATTTGGGGAGAAGAACAAGCTACAAATTATATGAATTACTTACAAGCAGTCGTAACAATGAGACAATGTTTAGGGAGAATGATTCGTTCAGAAAATGATATTGGAGCATGGATTATTTTAGACAATCGAATTTCGTATATGAATGTCTTCCCAAGAGCAATAGAATGCAAGAATTCTGCAAAAATGGTTGATCGCTTAAGCTTTTTCTTTAAAGAACACAATCTGTTATAATCATTTTTCCTCGTTGTGAATTATCCCCATTTAGAGCTTTTAAAACAAAATTCTCTGAGAATCAACTGAAAGCGAAATAGATTAGCTGAGGTTGTACAATGAAAAAGAAAGCATTAGTAGTAATTGCATTATACTTTTCCTTAATGTTCATACATTTGATTAACTTCAACAACACTACAGAAGAAAGCGTTGAAGATATACAAGTAGTATTCCAAGACGGTAATTTTGAACAAACCATTGAAGTAATTAATACTATATCAAAAACTAAAGGAACTCAACCGATTAATCCAGTAATGCAACCTCTAGATTTAGTTTCTCCATCTTACACGAATTTATCCATATCTGAAGGAGAACCAGTTTTAGAAGGAACCGAGATAACTCTCACAAGTTTAACCACATCATCAGGTCATGGAGTCTCCTCCGGAGAAGTTGATTTCAAGGATTTAAAATTACTAGCAGTTGACAATGATACAACCACAAACACTATTTATTCAAACAAATTTGCTCTGAGAATTAATCTCCCTCAAACGACGATAATCTATGGATTCCTCACAGATGTAACTCCTACAGTCAGAGAAGACATTAATTTTTACATAAGAAATACTTTAACAGGGTCTGACATACGAAATGGAGTTATCACAGGATATATTGCTAATAGTGCTCATGTAACAAATCAATTATTGCACGTTCCTTTCGAGTATTGTGGAGGAGGTGCACCCTTAACCTTAACTGAAAACACAGATTATTATTTCTTATTAGAGCCAACTATATCAACTTCTGATACTTTCTTTGAGTTAAGAGAATCTTCTGATGCACCTGATGACATGAAAATCTATGAATGGTGGAGTGCGAGTTATGCAGAGATAATAACTGATGCTAATTTTTATTTAATTACCGATGTTAATATAATCTCAGAAGATAATTCTGTTGACTTTAATGGTTATGCATCTGCAATATGGACAACAGTAGATCAAGGCAGCCACTCTTTTATCGCATGGTACAAAGGTTCAGTATTTAATGCTGAAAGTTTTGGTTCAGCTTTACGAACTATTATACCCTCAACGGAATTACTATTAGTGTCCATAGATTCCGTAGTAACTGAATATAATGATCCAACAATATTGCAATCAACTGTTTTGATAGATGCTGGAACTCCAGCAGAAGGAAAAACTGTGACTTTCCTTGCAAGTCTTGATGGACAGAGCTGGATGACTATTGGATCTGCAGTGACGAATCTTTTTGGACAAGCAATATTAGTGCATCAATTTGTTTTGGACCCAGACTACTATATCTTACGGGCAAAAGTAAATGAATATTCGCTAGCAGATACAACACTAGAAATTCAGGTAGAGGGTATTAGTTGGTTCAATATTGATTTTCTTGGTCAATATAGAAATAATCCCGGTGAACCCACATATACAAAACTAAGTGCAGTAATTCAAGTTAGAGATAATGATGATGATCCTGTATCCAGTTTGGATTTTGATTTATGGTACAAATTTGATGGTGTTTATGAAAGAATTCCTCATTATTTCACAACAAATGGAACTGGGTTTGGAGTTCTAGACCAAGGAATAGAGGATTTGTTAGCTGGACACCATTTAGATACCCATTATTTTACACCTGCAGATTATGAAAATGGATACATAGGTAATTCAGCTTATGGTGATTCCATAGTTGAGAAAGGAATTTTGGAAATAGAAATACTAGATTATTCTGTGAATTGGAATGATGATGTGCCCCTTATTGCTAGGATTACTTCTTTGGATGAAGGATGGAATGGAATCATAGTTAGGTTTTCATATTTTGATAATTTGCAATGGGTACAAATAGGAGAAATAAATTCAAATACCACTGGGTATGCTCAATTCATTTGGAATCAAATACCATTAACTAATGGTAGTTATCTCCTCAAAGCAGAAGCTTTGGAAAGTTCTCAATTCAATTCTGTGGAAAAAACAGTTAATTTAGATGTTTCTAGAAGAAATCTTGTCATTTCTATTCTCTATGAGGGAGAACTCATTGGTAGTGGTGAAGAAATCGATTTAGAATACACAAGAACTATTAATTTGGTTTTTTATGTTGAGTTTGAAGATGGAACACCTGCTTCCGAAATTCTAATCGAAATAAAAGGAAGACAATTTGGTGATTTGTATTATGGTAATATTGGCTATACAACTACAAATGCCTCTGGTTATGCGTTATTCAATGATTATCATAATTTAACTTTGGTGGGTAAGCAATATCAATGTGTAGCAGAAATTGCCCAAACAAGTAGATATGAAGGATATGAGTTACACTTCAAAATAAATCTCATTAAATGTACACCAGTTATTTATTTTGAAAATCAACAAGGGGAAAAAGGCACTAACACAGAACTAATTGCAATGGTTAAGAATTTAGAAGGAAGACCATTGAGCTATGTTCATGTTCAATTCATAATTAATGGGGTTATATATGAAGGAATAAGTGATTGTTACGGATTTATTCGAGTAAATATTGCCCCCGAATTGTCTACAGGACAGTATGTAATAAACTGTATAACTATCGAAGACGAAAGGTACAATTCTGTCCAAACGAGCGCGAACTTTTACTTATCAAAAGGATTACCATATTTCATCCTATTAGATGCTGCTGCAATACAAAATGGTTTCTTAACAATTAGAGCTCAAGCATTTGATTCATTAGGAAGACCCATTGCAAACCTCACTGTCAGGATATCATTTTACGGCTGGAGTGAATTACTTACAACAGATGCAAATGGGCTTATAGAATATACTTTTTCTGCTTTAGGATTCGATATTGGAAGTTATCTCTCAGTATTAGCTTTTGAAGGAAACGATGATTGGTATGATGTAACAACCACAGGGAATATATTGATCTACGAACAAGAATCAAATTTGGAGTTACTAACAACAGATATAGCAATTACTTATGGAGAAGAAATTTACATCCAAGCTAAGCTTGAATCCTTACAAGGCCTACCTCTTGATAATAGAATTGTTAAATTCATCATTCTATTGGATGATGGCACAATAATAGAACTTGGGCAAAATATTACCAATGTCTATGGACTAGTTACCTTCAGAACAACAATAATTCATGTTCCAGGTTCTTATGAAATCGGAGTTTCGTTTTCAGGAGCAGTTGACTTCGGACCTTCTGAACAATTCACATCATTTGTTATTCAGAAAGCACAAGTAGTAATAATTGGATCTGATTTTGATGCAATTGTAAATTCAACTGCAACTTTTAGAATAATGCTATATGATATGTATGGTGCTCCCATTCAACAAGCAGAAATTTATCTGTTTATTTGGTATGGAAATAATTGGGTAATTTTAGGAATATTTGCCACAAATCAATTAGGTTATGTTGATATTTCGATTGTTATTCCCTTCTCTTTAGGAGTACACACTCTTAAAGTAGAATTCCAAGGGGATGATTTCTACAGCAGTGGTTTTCTTGGATTAGAAATGAATGTAATTGAAGCTCCTCCAAAGATACAACCAGACATTATTCTTAACTCAGACGATCTAATTGTTGCTGATCATCAAGAAGTTTTCATAGAAATTACTGTGACAAATGCTGTAAGTGGTGCAGCTGTAACGATTTATGTTTTCATTAACAACATATACAATGATACAGTTACCATCATCAATGGTTACGGCTACTTTTCCTGGCAGCCAACAAAACTTGGGCAGTATAATATTACCTTCCTCTCAGTAGAGGACACAGTCTACTTGATTTCATCTCAAGAAATAACAATACAAGTAGAGCAGAACATTCCTCCCGAATTAATTGGTTTTTCCTTAGATGATTATGTTTGTGAAGGAGAATCATTTGTAATAGAAGCTAATTTCTATGATGCATCTGGAATAAAATCAGTCTGGTTTATTGCAAATGGAACTCAATATGAGTTGGTTAAGGGTGAATCAATTTATACTACGACAATCTACATGCTTAGACAGGGAGTATACAATACTAGTCTAATTGCTGAAGATATGCAAGGATACCTTGCAATATATGATCTAGATCCATTGACAGTTTTTGAAAGAAAAACACAAGTTTTGAAATACCATTTCAGTAACGTTGTGTTAGAATTAGGACAAGAATTGAAATTTGAAGCCTTAATATATGCTGAAAATCCTCTAAGCCAAGTGTATTTCATAATTAATTCTACTGAGTATCAAATGAGCCTAAGTTACCAAATAGATGCTCATAGAAGTGTTTGGTTGATTAGTATTGATTCTTTAGATATTGGGAATTTTGAAATTAAGATAAAAATAGTCGAGGAATCGAGTAGTGTCTATTTTAAAACTATCTCAGAAAGATTATTAGTTATTCCAATAGCTCCTCAGCTATTAGCATATATTTGGCAAATAGAGAATGGGAAAAGTGATGATTTCATCTCCGGGAACATCACAATTGATTCTTATTATCCATTAGCTCTTATTGAGGTTTGGATTGATGGGCAAAAATTCACAGTAACAATGATTGCTGATGGGGTTTACAATTTCTATGGATACGTCAGTCACACAAAAAGTCATGTTTTAACAATCAAAGTAACTGACATAATGGGAAGAATTCTTTCAGACGAAATCATGTTAGGTGGAGTATCTGGTTCTTCAGTTCTAACCATCTCTCTTGTAGTATCAGTGCTTGTTATTATTGGTTTAATTGCAGGAGCACTGTATTTGTCACTGCAACGCAAAAACCGAACTCAGAATAGTGTTTCCTCATCTGAGTTGGAGCTACCAGATATTAGCGATGAATTATTGGAAACATTCGATGATGAACCGCAATTACCTGATGAATCAGTGAATCAAACTAAGAAATCCAAATCACAAAACAAACGAAAAAAAGCAGTAATTCCTCCAATAACTTCTGTAGCAGATGATTTCCTAAATGAAACTTTAGAACCCGTTGCAATTGAATCTACCCCTCAGCTAGAAGAAGTCAAAGAGTATATTGCGAAAGTAAAAAATGATGGTTTACTTCCGGATGAAAATGGTGAAATGAAGAAGACAATCGATGATTTGTCAAGTTTATCTCCAGAAATCGACATTAGATTATTGCCAAAAGAAGAACAAATGAAGATTTTAGCTATAGAAGAGGAATCTGAATCGCTAAAGTCTACAGTAATAAGTCTTAAGGAAATCGCAGAGGAAATTGATCAAACGTTTAAACAGAAAGGCGGATGTTGAAAAATTCCAGATAAAAGGAAAGAAGAAAAAAACTTGGCTTTTCGCTTTCTTAAGAAATCATTTGGAATTGTATTCTTATTAATTATTACACTTAATTTGTTCTTTGTATTTAATACCTCTGCATTTACAAACCAAACAGAACAAAGTAATTTGCTAAGGAATAGTACTCTACAAGAGTATAGTTTTAATGACATTGGAATTTTTACGAATTCATTGGTTTGGAATGGTATAGGGACATTTGAATTATCAATGAACAAAACATTTGATCTTAGTAACATTGGTCCAGCATTCCTAATTATAGAGTTTACATCAGAAGGTGATCAGCCAGAAAGCCCTGGATATACTTTTGCTGGAGAATTTAATCTCCAATCTTTTGAGTCAACACTGAGTCGTTCAATAATTCCTATAGATGATGCTGAAGAAATTAGACAATTTGCCCTTCCACTACAATCCGAAGGTCGAATCTACAGTAATAATCTAATCTTAAATGTAAGCTGCATAAATGAGTTGTCTAGTAGTGATTCCGGTACATTAACAATAAAAGAGACTTCGCGAATATTAATAGGAAATGCTCTCCTGTTAGATGCTTTTGGTCATTATACCGCACAAGTTTATCCGGAAAAACAAAACGGGATGTCTTCTTTAAGCGGATTAAAATTACGAAGCTATATACCAATAACAATTGAAAATAATACTTTACTCGAAAAAAGTACCTGCGATCTTGAAATTACTTTACAAATTAAAGGGGAAGTAAGTGTTTCACTTACCTTTTTCGATTCTAGTGATACAACACATCCATTTGAAAAAAACGAAACATCAGAAAATACCTTTGATGCTGAAACTCAATTCTCTCCTACAATTGGTTCGAATTTTTATTCGATAGAATTCGTAATTTATAGTAATAATTTGTGGGGTTCAGATTTCAACGTAACAATAACCAGTTGTATCATTGATTTTTCTGAATCACAAAATAGATTTGGCTTTAGTGATTTAGAAATTCCTTTCTTCCAATGGCCATCCATTCCTATTGTGGGAGTAATTATCCTTTTTCTTTGGATAATGCCCTATTCTGTTTTGAAATATCGTGAATGGAAAAAACTTCCAGGAGAGGTTGATATCAATATTCTTGATGATGAAGATATTAACATTCTAGATCCAGAAGGTTTGACAGCGGGAGACGACGATGATGACATCGAAGAAACGTTTGATTTTGAGGATGATTAGATATGAGTAATGAACAAACAACTGTGATAGAAAACCCAAATCCTTCAACAGAAATTGGTAGTGGACTATCAAATAATAAATTAAAAGCTAAACTTGGAAAAGCAATTGCACTGTTAAAACCAACGATATTTAATTCCGTTATTACATTTATCGTATTTGTTATTGTATTAGCAATAACAAAGCTCCTTGGAACAACCATAGGTGTTACTCTTGGAACTTATATTCTTGCTTCATTATTATTGCAACCGATTTTTGAGGAAAGAGTAGGTAGGAAGTTAACTAGCTTCGGTTTCGGGAAAGCTAAAAATAAAACTTCACTAATTAGTAGCAATAATCAATCTATAATATTATTTACGAAGAAAAATCACCTTATTGGAATTTCTCTGCTAAGAGTAGAGTGGATAACAAATTTTGTTAATCTCAGTTCGATTTGGGATTTCCTACAAGAAGAGGGAATACAAATACAGGATTGTCGTGAAGGATGCTTCTTTGTTATCCGAAAAATAACTGACGCAAAGAAATCAAGTGATTTACAAGAACAAGCTACGAAACTCGTTAAGGAAATTGAAAGAACAATCCTCTTAATGAAAAAGAAGTTCGATATAGATTTTGAAAATCTGAATTTACATCTCGTGAAAGGTCAAGATAGAATCCTCTTGATATTGAACATTGGTTTAGAACCAGAGAGATTTGATACTTTTCCAGATATTTCCGAAGAAGAATTTGATTATATCAAAAACTCAACTTTGGAAAAACAAAAACAATCATTGGAGGAAAAACAGCTTCTTAGGGCTTAATTTGAAACAAAAGGTGTTGAAATATGGTTGAAACATTTAATCTAGAAGTATTGTATAAATCAATAGAACTAATACTATTATTTTGGTTGCTTGGATTACTCTTTAAGTGGGTACTAACATTTATTTTCGGAGAGAAAGGTGCCCGAGTTATCGGTTTCCTTGGATACACAGTTAATTTCTACTTGAAGAAATTTGTCTTAACAAAGATCTTTAAGATCGAAGTTCATGAATGTGATCCGTTTAGATTAAAATTCACTCACGAAGAAACAAATCGTTGGGACATTTTGTTTACCTCATTAGTACTTGTTCCAATGGGAATTGGTTTACTGTTAGGATCACTAATAGGTGCTGTTGGATTAATACTAGAAAGTAACCTCGTTTTATTATCTTCTTTTCTCTACATCTTTGGCTTTTTGATTGCTGTTAATTCTGTTCCTTCCTTTCAGGATATAAAGGAATTAAGTGGTTGTTCTGTAAGATCAATTGTAATTTGGTTTGTAATTGCAACTGTTCTCTGTGCTATTCTTGCTTCAGTGCTAGTTCCTTTCTTAAATTCATTAGGAGTAATTATTGCAGTTTTAACAGGAATACTAACTACAACACTACTCACATTTTTCATTCCAGGATTATCTGATAAAATGTCTTCCGAGAAAAGTGCTTCATTAATTGGTGGAACAGTGGATTTAGATGGATAATGGAAATTTAATTTCTGTAAGAGAATCAAATACAGAATTTATTTGCAAAGGAAAAGTATTGCATCTATATGGTCCACCAAAAAGTGGAAAATCAACTCTTTCAGCAACTATAGCTTTTGAACTAGCTAAGCATGACTTACAAGTGAGTATTATCTCAACAGAACGTCCCATTGAAATCAGAATGCAATCTATGATTGAAGCTAAAGGTGGATATACTCGAGAATTATTGGAAACAATATCAACAACTGATATCTTTACTTTTGATGATTTAATTCATACACTAATTCATGATTTACCTTCTATAGAGTTAGAAATGGATATGATTATTATTGATTCACTCACATCGGCTTATCGACCACATGCTGATCCCATAAATTTGACGTTACTAAGAAAAGCTCTCTCGACTCTACAATCACTTGCTATTAACAGAAATATTGCTGTCATGTATACAAATCAGGTATCGTCAACTATGAAATCTAATAATGATTTTCGACCCGTAGCTTCTGCATCAACAAGGAGTTATAGTGACATTACTATAAGACTCACTCGAAAAAGTAATGAAAGCACAGAAATTACCTTTGAAGATTTAAATGGAGAAGAATTGGAAGTTTTGGAACCCTTTACTATCACTGCATTAGGTATCGAAGAATTCGAACAATTATTTCAGGTTCTCGAGTAAAATTAGTTATTGTTCATATTCTTTATTTGAAATATCCACGAGTTTTTGGCTTTTCTTTACTCCTAATCCCTCTATTTTTTTCAATTCATCTTCTGATGCATTAGCGATTTTGCGTATGGATCCTAGGTTTTCAAGTAAACGAGTTGCTAATGTTCTATTAATACCTGGATAGGAACTAATGACCTGTATGGCATTTTCATTAGGATTTCCCATTTTCATCGATTTCCTAATGAGTGGTTTTCTTTTCTTGGTTTTCTGTTCTCTAATAGCAATTCTCTTAATAATTGCTGCAGATTCTTCCGAATTTTGTGTCTGAATTATTGAAACCCCAAAATCAATTACAAATGAAGAGAGAGCTCCGGCTATTGCTTCAGGATGAATTCCTCCTGAAGGAAACCCTTCGAGAAGTAAAATTGGGATCTGATAAGCATTAGTTAAAGAACCGAGCTGCTCGAATAACCGACCATCTATAATTGATGAGAGAAGGTCCTCACCTTTCTTGTATTCTAATGCTACACGATCACTTAAGATATAATCTCCACAATCTACTTGCTTAAACTCTAATTCGATACCTTCCTTCTTCAAATAAAATAAAATTTTACTATTCTTCTCTCGGCTATCCACAATAATTCTAACATTGTCTTTAGAGTTGTTTTTACTTTCTTCTTTTTCGTTTTCTTGTTCTTCCCATCTCTTCACATCATCAAGAGCAAGTTTGAAAGAAGTCAATTTCTCAGGCATTTCTGTTGGTTCCTCTTGTTCTGGTTTGTTGTCATCAGTTGCAGATTCAATTTCCTCATTCTTTTCCTCTTCTATTGGAGCAAAAGCTCTGGAATCAACAGCTGGTTCCTTTCCTAATTCTTCCTTTAACCAACCAATGTCTTGTAGTAATTTGTTCATGTTTCTCTCTCGAGCATTTGAAATAAAATGAGCTGCAGTATCAGCTGTGTGGTGTGTGGTTAGAATTACGACTTTCCCTTTCTTCTTTCTTCCAGTTCTACCTGATCTTTGGATTTTACGAATAGCACTAGGGGTTCCATCATAAAAAATAACTAAATTGCATTCTTCAACATCTAAACCTTCTTCTAAAACACTAGTTGAAACTAAAACTGGAAATTCATCTCGTCTAAAAGCACTAAGTAAAGCAATTTGCTTCTTCTGACTTAAACCATCCTTTTGCCCTCGACCTTGCCCCACAAAAGGTTTAGCTTTTATCCCTCGCTCATCTAATGCTTTACTTATTGCATAACACGTTGCTCTTAAATTGCAAAATATGAGCACTCTAGAATTAATTAAATCAACTGTATCAAGTATCTCTAGTAAATAGAGAAGTTTAGGATGAATAACTCCTCGTTCTTTTAAAAGCTCAATTTTCTCAACCATTTCACTGAATTCTGAAACTTTGAATAATCCTTTGATGCTTTTACTGTTTTTTTCCCGCCAATTATTGATAAGAGAATTAACGCTTGGAATACCTTGACTCTCAAGGGTCTCTCGGAGAATTTGAATATAAACAAGACGATTACAAGCCATCATTTCAAGATAATTGGCTCTAAAATTTTTGGAAAGTTCCTTCTTTATTCTAAGCAACTCCCCTTTGTATAAGAATTGAAATTTCTTCTCCGTTAATCCTTTCGTTCGTAAGAAACTGACTTCTCTTTCACCAAGCACATTTATTGTAAAAAGAATCTCTTCAAATTCTAAGGGAAGAGGAATTTCGATTCGTTCCATGTCAACATTGTGGATGTATTTTCTCACTTCGGGATCATTTTTCGGTCGACTTTCTATAGCTTCAATGAATAAATTTTGACAGATTTCAAGGATATCTTCTTTATTTGTTCCCGGTGATGCAGTGAGGGCAATTATCCGAGTTTCTGGATTCTTATCATGAATAATGTCTGCAATATGTACGTAATCATACTCTCCTCTTGCACGATGAGCTTCATCGAAATAAACCAACTTGCATTTAGCAGGATCAAGATGTCCATGAATTATATCATTTCTCACAGTTTGTGGGGTAGCAATAATAATTGTAGCATTTCGAATCATCAGTTTTCTATTTTGAGGAGTTATTGCTCCAGAAAGCTCTACGATTTTTTCAGCAGGAATATTGAGAAATGTTCTGAAGGATTTAACGTGTTGATTAATGAGGGGTTTTGTAGGTGCCAATATTAGAATAAATTCTCCGTCACCAATGAAATATTGCTTCTGAAGAAGATAAGCAATATGGAGTATTGAAATAATTGTTTTTCCAGTTCCTGTGGGTAAAACAACAAGAGTATTCTTGGTAATGCATGTGTTTAGAATAGTTTGTTGAAAAAGTCTAGGTTCAATACCTTTTCGCAAATAAGGATGTTGTATAATCTCTTCTGCTGATGTCACTTATTTCCTCTCAAGAAAGTCTTTCCTTACAATAAAATACTCTGTATTAATGTATTAAAACAGCTAAATTTCAACTCGAGAGGATAATTTTTCACATTTAGCTACTTTTAAACAATTTTTATTGAGAACTCATTGAGGCAGACTACTTGATAGACCAGTCATCAACAAATAGTAGTGTAAATAGCATATTGGATTTTGAGATATATAAAAATAAAAAATCGAAAATGCATGAATCCATTCTAATTCAACATTATCCGGATCAAGGTTTTTACATTGCACATATATATGCAATAATGATTGTTGATGAAAAGCAAGGAAATTACTCTACCCAAATAATTGATTTAAGAAGACGTTCTAAGAGAGAACAAAGAACTCCATTGAAAGTTATCGCAAATCAGAAAAGAGGAAGCCTTTCTGTCATAAGATTTTTTGTTAAAAATCCTGCTGAAAAAACGTATGAAGAGAAACTGAAGGAAAAATATCCTGGGAAAAAACTGCCAAGAAGAAGAAAGTATTTTCCTCCTTTGATTCTTCTTATAGCTCATTATTGTGATAAATTCTATTATCCTCAGGGTCTTTCGGAGGACGAAAATCCTTTGATTGTCCAGGAGTCATTACTTCATTTCGATGATATCATTCAAGATGATATCCATCAAACATTACGATCAATTGGTAAACCACTCTATCTGAAAGGAGAAGAAATCTTGGTTGATTTCCATCAGATTAGAGAAGTGCCAGAACCTATTCTTAAGAAACTTTTAGAAGAAAAAAGATTAGGATCAACAACAAAACAACAAGAATACTCTATGTTAGTACCCGTAGTTAAAAACATGAGAAAGGAAATCAGTGAACAACAACCATTATTCAGTTCTAAAACAGATCCTCAAGCAATAACCCATGTGTTATCAACTAAGAACAACTTTCTACCACTACACAATGAACGATTCCCTGTAATTGTTGTTGGCGAACCAGAAGCAAGAAGAAGTTTAATTCTAAATATTCTCAGAAATGCAAATGCTAAATACCTTGTTTTTGATCCAAAGGAGAATTACGGACAATTAGCTATGGCTAATCCAAGAGTTCGGGGATACCTGTTGGGTACAAATTATATGTTGAATATTATAAGCACAGAAGGAGAGAAGATAAGAGAACAAGTTTATGCTTATTGGTTTGCGAAAATAATAGCAGCTGTTTCCGGAATACGAACCGATCTCTCAAAAACGATTGAAACATATCTATTAGGAGCGTATAGGGATCCAAGTAATCAAACCAGATCAGTTTTTCAATTCAAGGATTTTGCAAATCAAGAATTAACTTCTGAAGTAACAAAAATGAGCCGAAATGAATCAGTAACGATTGCGAATGTTTTGTATCCTTTGGGTACCTATGAGGAAATTTCTCTTTTTACTCGCATTGGACGTTCCTTATCCTTTGAATCTTTATTAGATACAAAGGGTTCCATTATTCAATTTGCTAAAAATGATGATCAATTAACAAAAATCGCTTATTTATTCACATTATTAAAACTCAGAGCAATGATAAACGATGAACCAAAAATAATCGTTCTTGAAAACCTAGACGAAATTATAGGTCAAAATACGAGAAATTGGCAAGATAATAATCTCTCAGATTTAATACTTGGATTGTCGGAAGATTTCCATATAGTAATTGGTGCTCGATCTCCTTCAAAAATTCAAGAACTCTTCAAAAACACTCAAGCCAAATTTATCAATAGGCTACAAGTGATGGCTGATAAGCATCTCCTAACAAATGAATATAACATTCCCAAGAAAGACATACAAAATATCAACAAACTCTCTGTGAGAGAATATCTTACACTAGTACCTGAATTTTCCAGTCCGAACTACATCAAGGTGGACTTCGAACCAGAAACGAAAATGAAATTAGAAGTTGATGATCTAATAAAAGAAAGTAATGTAAGAATAATCCAATCCAAAGATTACCTTCGAAATGAAGGAATCTCTCCCGAAGTAAGGAAAACAATATTTGAGTTAATTAGAATTCTTAAAGAAAAACCCCGGAAAATCTTGCCAGAGGAAGGCATTGAAAAACTACTACCTGATAGTACAGAGACAGATGTTTTACGAGCAAAAGAAATCGCAAGAAATGAATCATTCATAAAAGTCATTGTGAACTCACCAGATGATTCGGAGGAAGCCATTAACCTACTAAAACTAACTGAAAGAGGAGAAGAATACTACAAGAGCTATCTAAATCTAAAGAAGGAAATCCCACTAATATCTATAAAATCATTATCTGTTGAAAAGAATTTTCAAAATGACATATTTGCAAAATTAGAGAAAATCGATAAAATGTTTGATGTAGGTGAAAGCATTGTTGCTATGGATCTTATGCTAGAAGTAGCAATTCGGTTGCTTGGTGCTCTCCCAGAAGAAGATCGTTTCATAAATGGTAAAATTGCTGCAAAGCTTCTCGATCAGTGGTCCTACCTGACCTCATTAAAGGAAGTAGGAAATATTAGCAAAACAAAACGAATTCATCAAGAATTTTCTCAACTCGTAGCAAACGCCTTGAAGTCAATTAAACATCGTTTACTACAGGAAACTTCTCAAATTGAGAAAAAGCAATTAGGGAAAGTTAGAAAACGGAATAAAAGAGAAAAATCAACTGATAAAACTAAAAGTGAAACCCCTGAAGAAGAATTTGAATTTAGCTTTGATTTGAAAAAGGAACAAGAAGTCGCAGAGCAAATTGATCCCTGGGAAGAACAAGTAGAGGTTTCACAAAAAGATGATGAAAATGATAGCTTGTTTTTAGCAGCAGCTGATGATTTAAAATCTGCAGGATTACAACATTTGGATTCAAAAGGATCACTTTTCTCGCCCAAGAAGGGTAATATTTTCGATGAAGATCTTCTTGAAACCGAGAAAGATGAAGAAACAAATGAAACCTACGATCCCTTTAAACCTGTAGATAAGGAAACAAAAACTAAAAATCAAAAAAAACAAAAAAAAAGTCTCGATCACCTAAAGAAAAAACTCTTGCTTGAAATCGCTAAAAAACTCGATGTTCCTTCTCTTGAAGATGAAGATTTCATCTGGCATGTTTTAACAACTCGGTTTATTGGTAAAACAGATGATGGATATAGCATTTCTGAAATCGTTACAATTCTTAAACAGCTATATGGAGATTTGGAAAATGGTGGAGTTATTTCTGAAAATCTAATAAAGAAATTGGAGAAACTTTTAGCAAAACCAAAACTAATGTCTGGTGGTTTAGTGCTGGATTTAAAACAATACGTGAGGGACCAATAGGTAATTCACGTTTCATCTTCTTCTACGATCTTACTTTTGAGTAAACTAATAATTGGATTAGCTATTATTGGGGGAATATCATAATCAATTGGACTAAGAACGGGTATGATTGATCCCAGATTTGTTATTCTGATAATTCCAATTCCATATACTTTTGCCATAGAAATTTGTTCGGAATCTGTTGGATTATCATCATCAAATGGACAGGCCAAAAAAACTCTATGAGCAAAATCTCTGTATATTAGTGGATGAGTCACCCAGAGACCGTTTTCCACCTCAATAAAAGTAATTTTTCCATCTTTGTAAGCTGCTACATCAATCCTTACTTTTGAGATATCCCTATTTGTTAAAGCTTTAATATCAAATAATGAATTATTTAGAACTAATTCTTTCACAACGATATAACCTAATCTCTTGAGATGAACTGTGAGTATCTCTGCTATCTTCCTTTCAGAGAGGATTTTATTCTCCTGTTCTTTGTTAACAGTCATACTCGAAACTTTCCACTTTAGAAATCACTTGCTGAATTATCATTATAAAACTACAATTAACATCATTTAGCTCTTTTAAAAGAAAAATTCTGAAGATACAATTGAGTTAATTCGCTAACTCTGACAGAAGAATAAACATTCCAAATAATCGGATAAATGATGATTATAATGATAAATATAGGAATAGAACTTGTTAGCAGTACCAATGCCATGGTTTTAGAAAATTATCTAGATTGGTTAAAAAATATTCTAAAATTAACTGGCATGTCTATTAGTTCCATATTTCTTTTCTGTTTTGTCTTTTGGCTTGTTATGAACTTGATAATAATATTTCTAGCTGAGATTTTCCCATTTGTCAAGGGAATTATTAGAATTCTTGAATTTGTTCTAATTCCTGGATCACTTATGCATAATGTTTGGCATGTAATTGCTGCTAAGAGATTAAATCTTCCAACAGAGACTGTAGTTAGTTTTGGTTATGGTTGGAGTCGAGTTGGAATAAAACTTACTGGAAGATTAAAGAATTTGCGTCAAGGGATCATTTTTTTCTGGGCTCCAATAATGAATGTTCTTGTAATCACAATTTGGATAATCCCTGGAATAATTCTATTCCAATGGCTTGATACAATGATAAATAACACAGTATTCTATTGGATTTGGTTATATGTTTTGTTTTCCCTTGTTATTTTTGGTTTACCAGATGCTGCAGATTTACTAAATCCATTTCATATAACTGTTTCAAAAACACCAGAATTCTACTTATTCGTAGTTTTTTATGTACTTATTGCACCTATTACCTTAGTTTTATGGGGTTACGGAATAACAATTATTTTCTCATTGATTTATGCTATAATCGCTTTCTATGAAGTCAGAAAAATAGCAAAGAAAGAAGAGAAACGTTTGGCTTTGAAATTCGATAAAACATTCAAGCAAATTGAATACAAGTATGTTGTTGTTCCCGAAAGTGAGTACCAAGAGATGTAATTCATATCTATTTATTCTGGAATTCTGTGAAATCATACAGACTAACAAGATCTTTCTGCAACCTTCTAAGGAGAATAA
Organism: Promethearchaeati archaeon; assembly: GCA_013166835.1. Taxonomy (GTDB): domain Archaea; phylum Asgardarchaeota; class Heimdallarchaeia; order JABLTI01; family JABLTI01; genus JABLTI01. The sequence goes on from JABLTI010000009.1 coordinate 16,902, forward strand.
TCGGCGCAACACGATCATTAGCAATATCCCTTGCAAATGCTATCATTAGAATTTCCAACTGCTTTAAAACATAGTCAGAATATCGAGGAGTAACTTCCAACTGTGGTTTACCAGCTATAAGGTGAATCGTTCCGGTGTATGTTTTATCACAAATAATCTTTGTGACTTCCCAGAAAAGCTCCTCGGTAATCGCTAATCCTTCATCTTTGAGACGAGCTAGAATAGCTTCTATGAGTGGTTTTGTATTCATGAGTTTGTGAATCTCACCGAGAATTTTTGGATCTTCTGGAATGGTTTTAAGTAAACGATAATTGTTAAGAGCAATATATTTCGCATAAACAGGGTGTTGGGTAGGGATTGTATCAATCTTAGTTTTCATAGAGGAACCCACATACTCGCCATCATAGCTAAGATCAATCAAATGAATAGGACCGTTAAGGTACAAGAGATTTTTTCGTAAGAACATATTGACTGGAGCATAAATTTCATTATCACTCCAAATCTGAACATATTGTTCTTTGTTATAGGGGTCAACTAAAACTAAACGTAAATAGGGTTTCTTATTTTTGGCAACTAAATCTAGAGCATCCTTAAGAGTAGCAAATATATTGATATTACCAGGTTCTTTTAATTCTCTAAAAAACAAGATGGGTTCTTCTTCAGTCAAGTATAAACTCTCCTAGCAAGACTATAATTCCATATTTCTTATGTTTTTTTTGCTTTTTAGGCATTTTGTAGAAAAGCACCCCACGGGAAACTGTGGACGAATCCCAACTTAAAACTTCATTTGTTCTAAAACCACTCGTAAGCTTTAAATATCAGTACAAATCAGCAGAAAACCAGAAAATAAAAACTATTCTTGGTGAGAACACTAAATGTCTCAACAAAACATTCCTGTTATATTACTAAAAGAGGGCACATCAAGAACCAGGGGAAAAGAAGCCCAAAAGAATAACATGCGAGCAGCAATGGCTATTGCAGAAGCAGTACGCTCAACTCTCGGTCCAAAAGGATCAGACAAGATGCTCGTGGATTCCCTAGGTGATGTCGTTATCACTAACGATGGTGCCACAATATTAGATGAAATAGATGTTGAACATCCTGCAGCAAAATTGATGACTCAAATTGCTAAAACACAGGATGATCAAGTCGGAGATGGTACAACCTCTGCTGTCATTCTTGCTGGAGAACTCCTCAAGAATGCTGATGCTTTAATTGAATTAGGTATTCATCCTTCCATTATTATTTCTGGTTATAAGAAAGCAACCGAGAAAGCAAAAGAAATTTTAGAAAAGATTTCTATTGACATAGACACAGATGATAAAAAGACATTAGCGAAAGTTGCACAGACTGCCTTAAATAGTAAGGTTGTTGCTTCAGAGAAGGAATTAATATCTAAAATCAGTGTAGATGCAGTTTTGCAGATTACTGAGGATCGTAATGGAAAGAAGATTGCAGATCTTGATTGGATTAAAGTAGTCCAAAAAACTGGAAAATCATTAAAAGATACTGAGTTAATTAAAGGAGTCTTACTTGACAAAGAGGTAGTTCATCCAGGTATGCCAAAATCAATCACTGGCGCAAAAATTGCTCTCATTGATGATAACATTGAAATCCAAAAAACAGAGTTCAGTGCTGAAATTAAGATTGAAGAAACAAGTCAGATGCAAGCATTTCTAGATCGCGAAGAACAAATGATCGAAGAAATGGTTGAAACAATTACCAAATCTGGCGCTAATGTTCTCATTTGTCAAAAAGGTATTGATGACCTTGCTCAACACTTCTTAGCTAAGAAAGGTGTTTTAGCAATCCGACGAGTAAAGAAAAGCGATATGGAGAAAATGGCTCGAGCAACAGACGGCAAAATTGTATCAACTCTTCATGATTTGAAGAAAGGCGATCTTGGTTCTGCTGGAAAAGTTGAGCAAATAAAAATCGGTGACGATGATAATGTTCTCATTTCAGAAGCAAAGAATCCTCGTTCTGTAACTATTCTAATTCGTGGTGGTAGTAAATATATCACTGATGAAGCAGAAAGAGCTCTTAAAGATTCACTTAGTGTAGTTAGAAACGTAGTTGAAGATGGAAAAGTCATTGCTGGCGGTGGAGCTTCTGAAGTGGAAATTGCTTTGGCTCTCCGAAGTCTTGCTGAAAGCATAGGCGGACGTGAGCAATTAGCAATTGAACGATTTGCAAATTCACTTGAAATCATACCAAAAACTTTAGCAGAGAACGCTGGTCTTGATGCAATAGACATTGTAACTGAGATTAGAGCCAAACATACTGGAGGAACCAGCTTTAAATTTGGTTTAGATCTTTTCAAAGCAAAAGTTACTGATATGGAAAAGGCTGGAATTCTAGAACCACTCAGAGTCAAATCACAAGCAATCAGATCTGCTTCTGAAGCATCTGAAATGATCTTGAGAATTGATGATGTTATTGCAGCTAAAGCTAAACCTGGTGGAATGCCTGGTGGAATGCCCGGCGGAATGCCTGGCGGAATGCCCCCAATGTAAAAGTAGTTTATTTTTCTGAGACCTTCTGGTCTCACTTCTTTGTTTTTTATTTTCAAAATCAGCTAATTCTATTTATAAATGAAAGTAAAATAAAATGCACTAAATAGAACTAATTGCTTGTAATTCTTTCCTTAAATCATCGATATCTGTATCAGTTAAATCAACAGCGTCAGCTTCTCCAAAATCACTTTGAGATACTGTAACTTCTTTTGATTTAATTTCTCGTTCTCTTTGTTGTAGCAATCTCTTTTCTCGGGATTGAAGATCTGATTTTATGATTTCAAAAAATCCTATAAATTGTGTCATGTCATTTGGTGGGATAATCCAGAAGGCATCGATTTTGAAACTAAAAGATTCCATTCCAAGACCAAAAACACTTGAACGTAATTTGATTAAATTGCTAAATTCTCCTATAAAAGTTACAATACAGATTGTGCCATCAGTTGTTACGGGTAACCAATCGATAGAATTACGATTTCGAACTAAAGAAACAATTCTACGTAGTTTTTGCTCTTTTTCTCCCGCACAATTTTGAAAAACCCATAAAGCGCAGATATTGTCTCCTTTCTTAGGTATATCTTTAGAACTGTCTGTTGGGATTTTTATCTGATCTATAGAGATATTGCTTTTACCGGTTTTATTTGTTTGAGGACACATTTGAATCATGAAAAAAAAGACCATTATAGTATTTTACATTTTCTCATGTAACAAATTCTTGGAAATTTAATTGGAAACACTTCGGAACGGATATTTTATTAACTAAAAATGAAAATTGGATTACTGAGAGCAAACATATGACTTCACAGAATATTGTACCAGGAGCAAAACCATTTTTCTATAAAAAAGGCAAAGTTGGTTGTTTATTATGTCATGGTTATACAGGAACACCTGATGAAGTTCATAACATAGGTAAATATCTGGCAGACAAAGGAATAACTACCATTGCTCCTCTATTACCAGGACATGGTACTACAATAGAGGAGCTAATAACAAAAACAGCTAATGATTGGTATGCTGAATATTGTTATGCTTTTAATTGGTTGAAAGAACATTGTGAAGAGTTTTTTGTGTGTGGACATTCAATGGGAGGTGCTTTGACATTACGCTTCGCTATAGAGCATCAAGTTAATGGGATTATTACTCTAGCAACACCAACTAAACTCCGATTTATTCATAGAACATTTTTAGCAATAGCAGGACCAATTTTCAAGAATGCTGTGTTTAAGAAAAGCAAAAACGAAAAACAAGATCAAGAAAAACACACTATTCTTTGTTATGATGGGTATCCAATAGGTCCAGCAAATTCTTTAAGAAAATTATTGAAAAGCAACCTGGAAAAATTAGAAGCAATTAGCAATCCTATACTTATACTACAAGGATCCTTGGATGATAAATGGATAAGGAAATCAGCTAAGACAATTTTTGAAAGTGTTTCATCGAAAGATAAAGAACTAGTATTTCTAGAAAATTCTTCTCATAGTTTAACACACGAATCTGAAAAGGAAAAGATTAATGAGTTAATATACGAGTTTATTAGAAAGCGATCAAAAATAGAATGATTTTTTTTAATTTGTTAGGGGATTAATTGATTTGAATAAAACAAAGCATGATTGGAGTAAACTTCAAGGAGTAGACGATATAACAGTTGGAAGATATTTTGAGTATGATGAGGATGCAAAGAAATTATTTCAGAAATGGTTTGCTTTCCTGCAGAAACCGAATATAAACGTTCTTGAGATTGGTTCAGGGAGTGGTTTTTTCACAAATATTCTCCTGAATCTTTTTGATAACATCAAGCTCACATGTTTGGAACCAGATGAAACATTTGTAGAAACTTTGAAGAGTAGATTCAAGAATCGTATCAAAATTGTAAATGAACCCATAGAAACTACAACTATTCCATCTGATACTTTTGATTGTACAATTTCCCATATCGTTGTACACAATTTAGTGGATCCAATTATAGCCTTGCAACAAATGTCTCGAGTAGTAAGATCCAAAGGTAAAATAATTTCAATAGATCCTTTGCCATCCAGTAGAAATTATTATCCATCTGATGAAATAACAAAAGCGTTTGATTTCCTGGAAAAAGCTGTAAGATACAAATGCATGGAAAGACAGAAAACAAAAGGTGATATACAACAAAGAAATCCTTGGACTTATTTCTATCCGAAATTCTTCGAAGAAGTTGGATTAAAGAATATTACAAGTCATGGTTGGACATCAATCTTCACTATTTCAGATGCTCGTTATGATTTTTCAGAAAAGAAGAAGTGGTTCAAACTCAGATACGATTTAGCTAAAAAGAAGCAAGCCAATATGAAAGATCTTTTACTTAGGAATGATGAAAAGGAGACCGAAATCGATGATGCTTTTACAGTTGTTTTCGACTATTTTGAGAAATTATTGACTATAACTGAAAAAGACCTAAAACAAATGCATGAACAGAATATCGTTCATCGAGTTATAACAATAGGTGAAAAACCATAATTCTGTATTTTAACCAAGAAACATTTAAATAACTCTAGTCAGACCTCTTACTGATTGATTATGTGGATTCTCGATGTCGTTTCAGGAGTAGGAAAAACGAGCTCAATTCAAGTAGCAATTTTAATGGAGTTTGCAAAATCTAAAGAGACTCCAAAGAAAGTGACTGAAATAATAGAAGTTTTGAAGGATTCTTTCGCAGGATTTTGGGAGCCAAAGAAAGGAACAATTTATCCAACCGTACATAATTTGCATGTAAGGGGTTACTTGAAACTGCATGCAGTTAAACCATATGGTTATTCAATTTCAGAGAAAGGATTGGAAGCAATTGATAAAATATTCTCAAATATCAATCTTCAAATGGAAGCATATATGCAATATTACACATTTCTTCTTAACAATTATAGTCAAATAAATCAAAAGAAAGCAAAAGAGACAATTACACATATCTCGAAATCAATTAGTGAATATATCAAAGAAATGAACACAATAAATAATTGAGTAAATTCAGTTTAAGAATGAAAAAAATTAAAACTAACCATAACAGCAATTACATATGGTAAAAATTACGAATTTTTATGGAACCTCGTGGTGCTCTGATTGTAAACGATCAAAAACATTTCTTGGTGGACACCGAATTCCGTATAATTGGATAGACATAGATGAGAATGAAGAAGCAGCATTAATCGTTGAAAAAATTAATGACGGAAAACGACGTGTGCCAACTATTGAATTCGATGATGGTACATTTCTTGTGGTTCCACAAATGCTGAATTAGCACAAAAACTAAGCTTACAAACAAAACCTAAACACAAATATCATGATATATTGATCATAGGCGGAGGTCCTGCAGGGTTAACATGTGCTCTCTATACTTCTCGAGAAGGTTATGATACTGCTCTTGTAGAAAAAAGTGCCTTGGGAGGTCAGGTTGGAGTAACAGAGAGACTAGATAATTATCCGGGATTTCCTGAAGGAATATCCGGGAATGATTTAGCAGATAGAATAGCACGGCAAGTAGAAAAATTTGGCGTGGAATTCATTAAAGCAACAGAAATTGCTAGTATATCTGATATGGGTCATTGCTTAGTAGCAAAAACAACAACTGGAGAAGAAATAGATGCGAAAGCAATGGTTATTGCTACTGGTAGTGAATATAAAATGTTAGAAGTTCCCGGAGAGAGAAAATTACTTGGATATAAAATCCACTTTTGCAGTACTTGTGATGGTCCTTTTTACAAAGGAAAAGAAGTAATGGTTATTGGTGGAGGAAATTCAGCTTTCGAGGAATCAGTCTTTCTAGCACGATTTGCATCAAAGGTCACCATTGTAGGAAGATCTGATGAATGGAAAGCATCAGCAGTTCTAAAACAGAAAATATCAGAAATACCAAACATAAAATTAGTAAAAACAAAGTTGTTAAAGAATTCATAGTCGGTCCAAAGAAGACATTGAAGGGAGTAAAATTCTATGATAAAGACACCGAGAAAGATATTGTATTGCATCCCGATGGTGTTTTCATTTTCATTGGATTGAAACCAAATGTCGATATTGTCAAAGATTTAGTAGCTTGTGATGAGGGTGGATTCATAATAACAAAAACCAACATGATGACAAGCACTCCTGGACTATTTGCTGCTGGTGATTGCCGATCAGGATCTACAAAACAAGCTGCAGCTGCAGCAGGTGAAGGTGCAGCAGTAGCATTAATGGTAAGAGATTATCTGAAAAAGAAATAATCACAATATCAGAAAATGGAGCCGCTGGGGGGATGTGTTCGAGTAGAAGCCACAACTTCTACTTATTGAACCCCCGATTTTTCAGTTTACGAGACTGACGCCTTCTACCTAGCTTGGCCACAGCGACTTAGTGTTCTCTGAGAATTAACTTTTTACTGTTCTTAATATTTTTTATCATCCCACCATAAAAAAATTACATTTTTGCTAAAATCCCTATTTTTTGAATATATTTCTGGGTAACATCTTCATCCCCAAAGCTTTTAAGTACTGGTTTAACAAAGATTCGTATTACCTATTGGTATATAATTTCCAATATTAAACGAAAAAGGTGTAAACTGTAACAATGAATCTAATTTCAGTAAAAATTCCAGAGACATTTCTTGAAGGGTTAGATGATTTAGTGAGATTAGGTGTTTATCCGAGTAGGTCTGAGGCAATTCGTGTAGCTATTAGGGATCTTTTAAGGAAAGAGTTGTGGGATAGTAAAAGACGAGGATAATTCTTCTTTTTCCTTTCTTTCCAAAAACCATAATAAGAATAGTTACTATTTTGTTAAGCAATACTGAGGGACTGAACAAATGGTAGTGTACTCAACAGAAATTGATTTAGATACCGAAGGTGAAATCCAAATTTTTGATATCACTTTAAATGTCCGAAATGCTATCAAAGATTCTGGAATAACAAAAGGCTTGGTAAATGTTTTTGTGCCTGGAGCAACAGGGGCAATTACAACCTTGGAATATGAACCTAGATTAGTTCAGGATACAATTAACATGCTGAAAAAGCTTGTGCCTATGGGTATTGGTTATCAACATGATTATCAAGATGATAACGCTCATAGTCATTTACGAGCAAGTTTGTTGTCTCCAGAGTTAACAATTCCAGTCATTGATGGGGCTCCTGTTCTTGGAACTTGGCAACAAGTTGTTTTTCTTGAATTAGATACTAGAGGTCGTGAACGAAAAATCATTGTTACAGTTATGGGTGATAAGAAATAAGTTGGATTCTTAGTACTTCCATCAGCAGAGTCTCTATGAGGTTAACTATTGTTGAATAAACGGTTCATTGTTCTACGATGCCCACAATGTGGAAAATGGACATATGCAAGAAGTAAACAAAAAACTCGTTTTTGCAGCAGATGCGAGAAACGATTCAAAATTGATCCAGTACAAGTGATTTATGCTGCAGATCATAGGCAAGCACATTATCTTGTCAAGATGAAAAATGAAGAAGAGATGAATAAATAGTTTTATTAAGAAAGTTTTTTCCTTGTTTTTAGTTAAATAGTATCCACAAACAAACGGAAAAATATTTTAAAGACAAATTTTCTACAAGCAGTAGTTCTGAAGAAATTCAAGACAGATAATCGTGGTGTAAAACTTGAAACCAAGGTCATGGATGATCCTAATACTTGCCATAGGAGCGATATCCCTAGTCGTAGGAATTACGCTCATACTAAATATTGAAAATTATCCTAATTTTGCAGAATTTTTCAATATGGATCCAACAAAAATTGATGCATTTACAGATTTCATTTGGCAGTATGTAACTGGGATACCGATACCAGACCCAATAACTTAGTAAACAACTAACGAACGGTGAATATCAAAATGGGAACAAGTTCCAAAGACTCAAAAGCAAAAACATTCGGGTTACGAATACTTGAAGGTATGAACTCCCGAAAGGTACGTCTACTAAGATGGTTAGTACAAATTACTTCATTTTTGGTAATTAATGGTGGTCTAATAGGTCTTGGTTGGACATATATCCCGTTACCAATTAATCAACCAAGCGGAGCACCTTTCACAACAATAATCGGTGCATTTGACGCATTCCAAGATGGGATTGCTGGTGGTTTCTTTCCATTTGTTATATTTGGTGTGTGCCTGATTATAGGTGCGATATTCGGAAGAACGTTGTGTGGATGGATTTGTCCCTTTGGTTTCTTCCAAGATTTGATGCGATTAGTACCCATTAAGAAACTAAAAATCTCGAAACCTTTGAATAAAGGATTAAGAGACATTCGTGCAGTTATCTTTTGGGCTGTAATTCTAGTTGCAGGTTTTGTTGGATACAAAGAAATAATCGATCAAAGTGTTGTTGAGAGCTTTAATGCTTTTGCTAATCAACCTTGGACTCCATTTAATCCAGCTGCAACATTATTTGTAATGTTCTTCTATATGATTTTCTGGCAACAATATCCTGGCGGAGACCCAGATTTTGTAGCAGGTAACTGGAATTTCATGTTTTATTTCAGAATTATATTATTAGTTGCTGTAATCGGATTAAGTATCTTTATCCCAAGATTCTACTGTCGATACGTTTGTCCAATTGGTTATGCTATGGGTTTCCCAGCAAAATATAGCTTAATTGGAGTGGCAAGAAATCCAGCACGATGCACTCATTGCGGAAGCTGTGAGGAAATGTGTGAAAAATCTGCTATGCAAGTCCCAATATTGGATTACTCTTACGAGCGAATCAGAGATGCGAATTGTAACAACTGTGGGTCTTGTTTAGATGCCTGTCCTCATGGAGCAATTTACTTCAAATTCAAAGGCTAAAATTAAGAAGTAAAACAGAATCCCCCTTGAGGGATTTACTCCTTTTTTTCCCAAAAATCATTTTAGAGATGATTTGATATAGTTTCTATGAGAAAAATGAAAGATGAAATTTCTTTAGCGGTGGAATTAGCGAACAGTCTTAAGAAAAAAGACAAGTTACATGCTTATGTTTTAACCGGTGCAGGAACATCAAGAGCTTCAAACATCCCTACTTTTCGCGGGGAAGATGGTCTCTGGGAGAAGTATAACTTTGAAGAGGTTGCTACTTTAAATGCATGGCTAAAGAATCCAGTTAAAATTTGGACATTTTATGTGGAAGGAATACAGCTTATTTTGGACTCAGAACCAAATCCTGCGCATATTGCTATTGCTGAATTAGAAGCAAAGAATTTTTGTCAATATGTAATAACACAAAATGCAGATGGTCTGCATCAAAAAGCTGGATCGAAAAATGTTCTTGAAATACATGGTAACCTAACAAGGGTTCGTTGTACTAAATGCAATAAAAAACAAGTATTTACTGAACCTCCTAAAGATATACCTCCAAAATGTGGGTGTGGGAGTATGTATCGTCCTGATGTTGTTTTGTTTAATGAACAATTACCTTCGGATTTAATTACCAAATCATTTACCATAGCAAAAAAAGTTGACTTGGCTATTATTGTAGGAACAAGTGCAGAGGTAGTTCCAGCTGCAACATTACCCTTTATTTCAAAAGAAAGTGGTGTGAAGGTTTTGGTTTTTAATAAAGAAAAAACTGATCATATACGCATTGCTGATGTTTTCATACAAGGTAAGTGTGAGGAAACTCTCCCAGCGTTCGTTGAACGACTTTCAAAGAATTAAAAAAATTGATAAATTACTCGAAAAGAACAAATTTATTATCTTTCAATCGGAATATTTACATTTTAGAAGGAAAACAAAGTCTAATTGTAGTTTCGGAGTTAAGACAATGAAAATTCATCTAACAGTAACACTTGTCGGACCCTTTGCTCTAGATGAGGAAGGGAATATTATTGACACAAGGAATTTTGAGTTGAAACCGCAAATTGTTTCTGAAAAATTAGCAAAACTCGATATGGGAGAATTACCAAAAGAATTAGAGGATATGTTAAAAGATCAAAAGAAAAATCAGATTGTAGTTAATAACTTAAATCTAAATCGAATTTTATCCGCCAAAAAATTCAACGTTGTTATTGATTATGATGACCCTGTCATTGATACTTTCCATAAGAATTTTATCGATAATGTCCAGAATATGGGTTTGTTTAAGGCAAGAAAGGATTATATAAGATTTTTACGAGAAGCTATGATTCAATTAACAAGAGAAAGAGTCAGGCAATCAGCACAAAAAAGAGATGGCCTTATTGTTCATGCTATAGAAACCATAGATGATTTAGATAAAACAATTAATCTTTTTTCAAGTCGACTCAGAGAATTTTATGGCATGCATTTTCCAGAGTTAGTGGATGCAATAGAGAATCATAACACCTTTGCTAAAGTTGTAAGTATAACAGGAAATAAATCTAATATTGATAAGAAATTACTAGTGGATGAAATTAGTTTACCAGAGAAAAAAGCAGAGAAACTACTTGCTTCTCGCAACAATTCTATGGGTTCACCCCTTCTCGATCAAGATATCCTAATCATACAGGATCAAGCCACGGTTATTGTTGAATTATTTAAACGACGACAAGCTCTTGAAAAATGGATGGAAGAAGCAATGACTGCAATAGCTCCTAATATGTGCGGGGTCGTGAATCCTTTACTTGGAGCAAGACTCATTTCATTAGCTGGAAGCTTAAAACAATTAGCATTAAGCCCCTCGAGTAAAATCCAGATATTAGGGGCTGAAAAAGCATTATATAGAACAATTAAAACAGGAGCACCTCCACCAAAACATGGTGTTATATTCCAAGATTCAAGATTGAACCAAGCGAAATGGTGGCAAAGAGGTAAGATTGCTCGAGTGATTTCTGGTCGTTTGTCAATTGCTGTTCGAATGGATTTCTTCAAAGCTGAAGACAAATCAGAAGTCTTAACAAAAGAAGTAACTGAAAAAATCGCAGAAGTTCTTGAAAAATATCCTGAACCGCCTGAAAGACCAATGAGACGAGAATTCAAGACATCAAGACCACCTCAGAGAAGAGGACCTCAAAAGAGAAAAAAGAGATGATAAAAAATGGAAATTAAAAATTATAAATCATTCAAAGGTATCTACAACATCTTCTTTCCAGATGGTAGTAAGAAAATTGCAACAAAAAATCTAAATCCGGGATTTAAGGTGTATGATGAAGATTTAATTCCATTTAAAAACGTAGAATACCGTTTATGGGATCCAACAAGATCAAAGTTTGCTGCGGCAATCATTAAAGGATTAAAATACATTCCAATACAACCCGGAAGCAAAGTGCTGTACCTTGGAGCTGCTTCAGGTACAACACCATCACATGTCTCTGATATCATTGGTTTAGAAGGGTTACAATATTGTATTGAGTTTTCACCAAGATCCATACGTGATTTGGTTTTCCTCTGCGAAAAAAGAGAAAATATGCTACCAATTTTAGATGATGCAAGGTATCCAAGAAATTATGATTACATCTTAGAAAAAGTAGATGTAGTTTATTGTGATATAGCACAACCTGATCAAGCGAAAATCATAGCAGATAATGCAAATGTGTTTCTAAAACCAAATGGATACATTATGCTTGCAATAAAAGCAAGAAGCATTAGTTCCACAAAGAATCCATCAGTTGTTTACAAACAACAAATGGAAATCCTAGAAGATGAGGGATTCGATATTTTAGAAGCAATTGATTTGCATCCTTTAGAAAAAGACCATGCAATGATCCTAGGAAAGAAGAGCTGATACTGAATATTCACAAACCAAAGAAATAATAAACTGAAAGGTAATCAATAAGTATTAATTCCTTGTTTAAAGGATAATTTGCAGTTAAAACAATCGGGGTATAAGATCTTGAAACTACAAAGAAAGTTGTTTAGGAAACTATTCAAAGACAAAACCGCAGTTTCTCAAGTTCTTGCTGCAGTAATGATGATTTTTCTATTTATCTCAGCTATAGCAGTAGTTTTTGCTTGGCTATATCCCACATACAATAATTTCCAGACATCTAATACTATAAACAGTGTAACAACATACATGCTAGATATAGATGAAACTATTTTTGATTTATTCAGTGAAGGCACTGGTTCAACAAAGGCAGTAAGAACTGATCCAAGTTTCGGACGATTTGACTACGAAGCAGGTAAAAATGTAAGTTTCATTTTTAGTAATACTGCTGGAAGCTACAATGAGTCATATACTTTTACTGATTTAGGGAAATTTTCATATCTTCTTGAAAACAGAAGAGGAGTTCTAGTGGCTGTTGGTGATCACACATATCTCAAAGGACCGAGCACACAAACAGTTTTCTTCGTGAATGGTTCTACTGATGGCCTAACCTATCAAGGATTAACAAATCTCACATTAATGCGACCAGATGACAAAGTTATGAAAATGGAATTAGATTATCGCGTAAAGGTTTATTCTTGGTTTGATTCTGTTAGTAATATCCTCTCAATCTCGATTCAAATCATTCAAATCGATATCAAGACAACATCTTTTGGTTACCATAGTTACCAAACACTAAAAATATTCTATAATCAATCAAGTGTAGTCTATTCTGAAAGCACAAATGTAGATGATGATTTCTTTGTTTTTGGGTCAATAGCTCAAGGATTTAATCCATCAGAACGAGCATTTACGTTCATTAAACCTTTAGCAGTTGCTAATTACGATGTAAATATAGAGATTGTAAGTTCGCAATTCTTGTTTTACTTGTGAAACAAGAGCAAATTTCTTATACCTTTTTCATGCTAACTTTTAAATACAAGCTTATGGTGCCAAATCAGTATTATTATCAAAGAGCTGGAGACTGAATACAATGGTAAAAATTCCTGCAAAAATGCGCACTTACTGCCGAAAATGCAAGAAACATACTGTACAAACTGTTCGACAAGAAAAAGGTGGTCGAAGAGGCAGTGGACTTGTAAAAGGCACAAGAAGAGCAAATAGGCACAAGAAAGGTTCAGGAAACAAAGGCAGATATTCCAAGAAAGCAGCTTCTCAGCTAAAGATGGCTTCTAAAACTTCACAAAAAGTAGATCTAAGATTAACTTGCGATGAATGCAAGGCAACTTGGGTACGAACCTATCCAAGAGCAAGATCTGTTGAAATTGTAAAGGTCGAATAATCCTATCCCTTTTATTTGCCCTCATTTTCTCTTAATAGAAGAAATTATTTTGAGTATTTCTTTATGAAAGTTAGTCATTTTATTAAAGCAATGTATAATATATACATAAAATAACTAACCGTGTGTTTAGAATGAGTGGTAAGGATTACAAAACAATTACAAAAATAATTAATGATTTTAATTTAAAAGATGGAGTACTTGTCCAATGCTTCCCAGGACAAGGTCTTGTAGGTCGTATTGCAGGTATGCAATTAATTGAGTATTTTAATGCTAAAAAGGCAGCTAAAATTTATTCTTGTTATTTTCCACATTTAGTGATTTTCAATGGTGAACTTGGAAAATTAGTTCACGCTGAAATTTGGGCAGTTGAGAAAAATAAACCACCCATTGTTATTCTGACTGGGGAAAGTCAACCTCAAGAAGGACCGGATGGTATGTTTGAGGTAATAAATAATGTTCTAGATCTTGCGGAAAAATGGGGAATAAAAACCGTAGTTGCCATCGGTGGATTTAGACCAGCTGATCTGGAAAAAACACCAGAAGTTACCGGATTTGCTTACACAGAGAAAGATGCAACCACTCTTAAAGATCATGGAATCAAATTATTTACAGAGGGACGGGTAAGTGGAGCAGTAGGTGTTCTAACAGCTCTTGCTTCAGAAAGAGGATTGATATCCTATGGTTTAATGGGAAAAGTTAGACCACAAGAAGGTCCTGCTATGGTTTTTGGGGTTGATCCTGTTGCATCAAAAAATGTTCTTAAAACACTCTCCGAATTACTTGGATTTGAAATGGATCTAACAAAGATGGATCAAATGATCAATGAGATTCAACAAACAGAAGCAAATGCTATGAGAGTTATTGATGATTTAAACAAAGCACGAATAGATAAAACTGATAGAAAAACCTACTATATATAAAAAAAAGGAAATTTGAGAAGTATATTCTCTAAATTTCTTCATTTATTTTTTCAAAAGCCTACTTTTCGATTTCAGCTAGGATATTGTCAACAACAACTTCAAATATTTTCTGGGCATCATTTTTTGAAGCGACAAATGGTTTTCCAGAATCGGCGAGTGGTACGATTTTTGGATCTAAAGGAATAGCTCCTAAGAAAGGAATGTTCAATTCTTTAGCGGCATTTTTTCCTCCATCTTTACTGAAAATATTGATTTCCTCATCGCAATGTGGGCATTTGAAACCACTCATATTCTCAACAATTCCTAATACCTTCATACCAACTTTCTTGACAAAGCTGATTGATTTCTTCACATCTAGTAAAGCAACTTCTTGAGGAGTTGTTACAATTATCACTCCATCTGCTCTAGGAATCATTTGTGCTACACTTAAAGGTTCATCACTAGTGCCAGGTGGAAGATCAATAACCAAATAATCAAGGGAACCCCATTTTACATCTCCAAGAAACTGGTTAATCGCACTCATCTTTAAGGGACCTCTCCAAATTACTGCATCAGTTTTGTTTTCTAAAAGAAGTTCCATAGAGATAACTTTAACGCCATCAACTGATTCAATTGGGATAATCTTTTTCTGTTCTTCATCAAATTCTGGTCTAATATCTTCTAATCCAACCATTTTAGGAACATTTGGACCCGTTATATCTGCATCCAGAATACCAACAGATAATCCTCTCTTTGCCAATGATGTAGCTAAATTAATAGCTACTGTAGTTTTTCCAACTCCACCTTTCCCACTAGCAACCACTAAAACATGCTTAATATCTTTTAAGGCGGCCATAATTTTCGCTTTCATAGGATCAATTGCCGGCATACTCGGAGCTTGAATTTTCTTCTCTGCCATGTTTTTACCTTCAAAATTATTACTCGTAGTAATGATTCGCAGTTTTTCTTTTAAAATTGACTCTTTATTTGAGAAAGAAGAAAAGAAGAGTAGACTGAGTTTCTAAAGTAGAAACAGTCTATTAAATTTGAAAATCAACACCAAGTGATAACTTTCTCATACTTGTCCATTATGACAGTAATAGCTTCATCATAATTTACTTGCTTGATTTTAGGATTAACTTTGTCACCGATAATTCCACGAGCCTCTAAATCCTCTTTTATGGCATAGATTTCAATACCGTGACTTGTGGCATCAGCAATAATGTTTTCTGCCCCATTCCAACAAGCAAGAGTGCTATCTTGAATTAAGAGTATAGCTACATCATCACCATGCTCTTTTTGAGCTGCAGTTATGTCTAAAAGAGTCCCTTGAGCTGCACAAGTGTAGATGCTCTTTGATGTAATATAAAGTAATTTTGTCATTTTGTTTTCTCCTAAAGTGCAATTGTTGCTTCAGCTTCTTTTATTAACTCGCTGAGATCGTCAATGGTAATGATCTTCACTTCCAATTTTGGATCAAGATCTTCTGGTTTAATCCCTCTTTGTTTAAGAGAAGATTCAATTGCAAAAATAGGGATATCATAGCGATGCATTGCTTCGAGTGCACCCATAACGGAGTGATGACCAATACCATCAGGATTTTGATTCTTGATGAGATTAAAAACTCCATCATCAATGAAAACAGCATCATTCTCGACATCCAACACTAATAATCCTTGAGCAATTCTAACGCCTTCAAGACTATTGATGTGACCGTAAGGACCTTTCCTAAAAATGATTAGAACTTTTTCCAAACTCTTCTCCTCCTAGGATGTGAAAATAAGTATTCTATCAGAGTCTTCGACGAACTCACTTAGAGCTCCAAGACCATCAAAACCTGCGCCTTCAATCAGCAAGTTTTCGTCATGTGTTCCTCGGTATTCAGCACATATCGGACAAGATGCAACTGTAATACCTTCATCAGTTAATTCCTTGAACAATTCAGCAACATTCCTATCTCGTTCATCTGATGGTTTTATAGTATTTACAGCATTGTAAACACCATCTGTATAGAGATAAATACCTGTGACCTCATGCCCTGCTTTGACAGCAGCCTTAGCCAGTTTTATCACAGTATCTGAATTCTGAAATGTGTATGGGGAAGTCATTAGTAAAAATGCAATTTTACCCATAATTTTCACCGTAATTTTCCTATGAATTGGAAATCTAGTTAATGTATAAGTGAAGCGGTTTAAAAAATAAACTCTCTTGAGACTTTAGAAAATATCTGCTCATCTTTATTTAAATACCAAAGATAACGATTTTCACCAATTCCTTGTATTTCTTCCTAGTCCGTAACCGGTCAAATTCTTTGTGCTTCTCAGCTCGCTCTAAGTTACTCGGGTTCGCGAAGACTGCGTCCTGTAAGTTATCGAGTGCGAAACCATCATCTAAGCCCATGAAGGGAACTTTGCTTATACAGGTGGTATATCAAGTGTTTTTGTCTATGAATAATATCAACTAGATTTTGCAACTATTACTGATGATTTTGATTTCACTCTTACTTTGGATTGGAATTTCTACTCCAATTACAACCATTATTCTTTCTATCTGGATTTTGGTAATTATAATAGCACTTCCGGTGATTTCACCTACAATTCAAGAGTTGGTATTTAGGATCCCCGGGATAATTATAGTGGTAAATTCTGGACAAATCATAATGCATCCAATGGTGTTTGGTATGGTGATTATAATATTGTTCAGATAACTTGAGATGATGTAACATTTAGGAATAGAAGAGTTGATGGTGATTTAATTTCAACTGTTATAGATGGTGGAGCATTATTAGTAAATCAAACCTATGAAAATACTGGTGGTTTAATTAATAGTATGCAATTGAATTTCTTACACAATCCAAGCTATATCACCGGTAGTAGTCAAGTTTTTTGCACTGGTTTTTCAGGAAGATTCCTGGTTCAAATTCCCTTGATCTATTATCAAATGACACCGATTTAGATGGTTTAAACAATAGTGATGAAATTAATACTAATTAAATAAAAAACTGAACAAGCTCAAAAGTAGAGGTTTTTCAAGACTAAATTCAACATTTAAATTTCCTTTACTAATTAAAGATATGAGCTGCCTTGAATTCTTTTGAAAAAACAAAACCTGAAAATCCCTTAATTTCCTCTAACAAGGAAGATTTTAAATTAGAGAGAAAAATCTCTAAAAAAGATTTCCTGAAGGATATCAACTTTTACGTCACTAAAGTATTGGAAGTGCATCCAGAACCTTTTAGAATAATTACTAAAGATCAGTTTGTTAATCAAATAGCGAAGATTAAGGAAGAAATTATTGCCTCTGAGAATGAAGAATTTGATATATTTGAGTGTTATTTTTATATGCTTGAAATTGCAGCATTAATTCAAGATGGACATACAAGGGTAGTAAATCCACTATCTCAATTCTATGATTATTTAATAAGGAACCGAAGCTTTTTTCCATTTGATATTATTATATGTCAAAATCATTTCTTTCTAAGAGAAAATTGGAATGATTCAGGTATACCATTAGGTTCTGAAATTCTATCAATAAATGGATTAAAATTAGAAGCAATGTTTAAAGAAACAATCAAATTTTCATCAGGAACTTTTGATGAATATAAAAAAGTATACTGGTGTGAGCTTTTCACAGGAATCCTAGAATTTTATTATAAAATTAGTGCCCCTTGGACTATTGAGTATAGAGATAAACTCGGTATAAAAACAATTACCATTGATGTAATAGAATGGACAGAAGAATTGAAGAATAAAATCTATGAAAAAAGATATCTCTATTCTCATTACACAGTACGAGTAAAGAATGAAGAAGTACCTGTTTTAGTTTTACCAAGTTTGAATTTCAGTTTTGAATCACCATTCAAAACGGATCTTGATTATTTCTTTGCCAAATACAAAGAAAATAACTATCTTATAATCGATATGAGAAGGAATCTTGGAGGTAATGGAATTCTTGGACATTATATCTTAAATCATCTAATAAAAGGTGATACTACTCTGGAAACACATACTTGTTTTGATTTTAAAGCTAGTAAACTCCTCAAGGAATATATTTCTTTTAGGATTAATTCCTATTTGTATAACGAAAAGATGCCTGTTGACCAACGCAATATTCAAACATATAAACAACTTACAAATGATAGTTCAAATGCTAGGTTTAACATTAGTGTTCTAGAAGCTAAAGAAAATGATTTTGTTTCAAAAGAGCTTATGAGTCTCGAGCCGATTGAGAGTAAAGCAAAGTTCAAAGGAAAGGTCTTCTACCTTATTTCAGCTGAAACTTTTTCTGCCGGGGTGGTAACTGCAGCAGCATTTAAACATAACAAATTAGGAGTAGTATTGGGCAGAGAAACAGGTGGAAGAATTGGATTCTTTAGTGACCCATTAGTTCTTAGTTTACCTAATTCAAACCTTGCAGTAACCCTTCCAGTAGCCATTATGGATCTTGTTGGAGAAAAGTTAGAAAGAGGGGTTATTCCTGATAACAAGGTTGAATATACTCAAGCTGATTACCTTAATCAATTAGATAAAGACCTAGTTAAAGTTAAGAAGCTCATTAGGAACGATTTATAGTATTTTGATTTTTTTCCCTTTTTTCTTTTTTTACCAGAGCTATTGAAAATCCTTCGATTAAGAATATCTAAATAGTTGTTAGAATAGTTATTTTTTAACTGGGTGTTATTAATTGAAAGATAATAGGTGGCTATTTATTTCCAGTCATTTTATTTTTTCCTAAGAATTTCATACAGTTTTTTTAGAACTATTTTTTTATTTTACTTAAGAAAATATATCATCACTTTTATTTATACTAGAAATTACCTTGAAAACAACTTAAAGCTAAAATAAACCTATAGGTTTTTGATTAAATATGGCAGATACAAAAAAAATGGCTATTGTTGTACATTCAGGTACACTTGATTTAGCCTATCCACCATTAATGCTCGCTGCAGCAGCAGGAGCCAGTGACATGGAAGTTGATATCTTCTTCACTTTCTGGGGTTTAAACCTCTTAAAGAAGAAAGGTCTTAAACGAGCAAAGTTACCTGGTGCGTGGCGAATGGGTACAGGCATGATGAAAATGATGATCAAGCGAACTGGCATGGCAACCTTACCAGATCTTTTAGAAGGTATCCTTGAGACAGGCAAAGTAAGACTTTGGGCTTGTACTGCAACTATGGATATTATGATGGTTAAAAAGGAACAATTAATCTCAGAAGTAACAGGTTACATGGGAGCAGCAGGATTTTTAGATATTGCTGCAGATTGTGACATACAATTATTCATATAAGGTGATTTTAAATGACAGATATGCCAACTGCGGATAAAACAATTGATTGTCGCGACATGCAATGTCCTATGCCAATCCTAAAAGCTAAGAAAGAGATACAAAAAATCGAAGTAGGCCAAACATTAGAAGTTCTTTCAAATGATCCTGGTTCTAAAGAAGATTTTCCACGGTGGGCTAAGCGAACTGGCAACGAATTTCTTGGCGTCTTTGACGACGGTGACACTCATTACTTTATAAAAAGAAAGGTATAACTTATTCTCTTTTATTTTTTCTTTTTGAATTTTTTTTATTATATTTCGATAGTTATCTGATATACCATAAAAACGGTAAACTTTAAAAGCAAAAGATGAAACGAAAGAATACGCAGAAACTCATCACCGGAAGTTAAGCCTTCAAACGTAGTGGTAATTACTGATCTGAGCGATCGTTCGGGAACATCATTAAGCTGCGTTGCGACGCGGTCAAAGCTGGAGGGTAACACCCGGACTCGTCCGATCCCGGAAATGGTGGGTTTCGTTGCTTATTTATCCCATAAATCGTCATTTCTCTTTCTCCTTTGTAATAACGATTACCACTATCTCATTTACTCCACGAAACCCCTCATTACAAGCAGTTTTTCTAATTTCTTCCTTTTCCACCTGTCTCCAAGCAATCTCACCCACTTTTCTTGAGTTGTTTACTGATTAAGGAAATGGATAATTTTATTCTAATCACTATTTTGTCAAAGTGACCTTCATTCCAGCAATCACATTGCAATGGAATTATGCTTTTTTGAACAATTTTTTAGGATTATTACCAAATTTTTTTATGGCATTCCTGTCAAAAATGTAATCTATATTTAAATTACTAAATGCAAAATCTGTGAAATATGGTCTCCGCTCACCTGTGAAAAATTTGAAAGTTCCTTCAGTAATAAAGTGTTTATGTGTTGGATCAGAGTAAGCATTTTTATGATTCCAATAGGTAATCCTGATTTTCAATTGCCCACCAAGTTTTAGTAATATATAGCATTCACCAACAACTGCCATCATATCGTCTAAGTGTTCTAAAATATCATTCATTATTATTAAATCAAATGAACCATCCTCGAAACCTCTCTAATGATAAGAGTTTAAATCTTGTATGATGTCAACATTATCCAAAGCAACAATATCAATGCCTATTGCACCTGGAGTTTTTGCTGTTCCACAACCTACATCTAATATTTTTTATTTGGATCTGGTTCTATGAAAGGTTTTTGAATTGCTTTTGTTTTTAAACCAAAAATCTTTCTGAGTTTTCTCGTAATTCTAAAGCTGAGTTTATGCTTGAATTGAACTTTTCAACCATTCTATTTTCTCCTATATTTTCCCAGTATCTTTTTCAAAGATGAACGTAACGTCATTTTAGCCCATATATATTCAATCCATTCTACATTAGTTTCCTTGACCCAAGATTTTGCTTCTTCGTCATTAAAAGCATCAATTTTTCTAAGAGCTTCGATTGCTCCAAGAACGATTTTTAAAAGATAGTCTTTTCCTGGATTGCAATACTTCACAATGCCTTTCCACTGCATATCATAAATCCGTCTTTCCCATTTTACATCTCTTACTCTTTTAACTTGAGGAATAATTTGCAAATCTGGTTCTTTTTCTCCTTTCTTTGCTTGCATTTGATGGTAATGAAAAGTGTCTAAAAATTTCATATAATTATCCATGCCAACTAATTCTGCAATAATTATATCCTCATTCCGTTGCAAATAATCATCTTCAACTACAGCAATTGCTTCTTGCATTCTTTTAGTGTTACCGAATTGACTACCACTATAAGCTCTTTCTCTTTCAGTTTGCTTAATATCATCCCATAATACTAAAGAAATCTTTTTTCTAGCACATTCAAACCAGGATTTCTCTTCTCTATGCCCCCACATTGCATCAAACCAACTTTCAGGTAGAAAAACGTCACTGTGTAGATATATCATATATTCTGTTTCACTAGCCTCGATTAATTTCTTTATACTAAAACCTTGACTTTTGAAATCATGTTGGTCAAAAACTACTACTCTTGGAAATTTTTTAAGAATTTCAAGACTATTGTCTGTAGAACCACCGTCACCTATTAGTAAACGTTTTATCGGTATCCTCTTATAAAAATTAAGTAAACTCTTTTCAAAATATTGATTTGAATTAAGCAGAGGAATGATAACATCAACAGCACGTTCTTTATCTGTTTCATATCTATCTACAAAATCATTATCAAATAAAATTTCAAACAATTCATCATAACTCACATTCTCCATTTTTAATCACTCCTAATTTGTGTAATTCTTCTTCGCTTATTTCTCTTTCGCTTTCTTTTATCACCAATTAATCAACATATACAATAAATCATAACACAAAAAAATAAAGAACATACAATATAAACCAAACATTCCCACCACATCATTTTTGCTCTTTCTCCTTTTTTTCAATTGGAAAATCAAAATCATGTAGGGGAGCCGCAGTAATTTTCGGTTACTTGAAAAAGTTTGAAAGAAACTATCAATTCTATGTGTATCCACATGAAAAACGGTTTCTGGGACGATTTGCCCTAGAAATGGTGGGTTTCGTACCTCTCGATTCCTTTTTTATTAGAATTCATCTTCCACATCGAAAGCTAATTTGCCAGCCTCTTTTGTGAGTAAACTAAAATCAATTTTGTGTTTCCCAGGTTCAATATTACCTTCTATTCTAAAAGTAAAAGTATCTCCTTTGGTTAACTTGAAGGGATTTTCTTTATTGACATCCACTAATTTAACAACTACATCATCATTAATCAAGACTTTTATTTTGTCAACATCAAAATCTTGCTCATCTATCTTTATTGGATCTAAACCAATAATTGTTGCTGGATAGATATTGTTCTGCAATTGAAAGGTAATTTCATTTGCATCTTGCTTCAAACTACCATTTAGATAGAGTTTTCTTAACATTACTTTAGGTATCATAGAACTATACTCCTGCTATTTTATACAAATATCTTAGTGGTTTTTTAAATTTTGTTAATTTATGGAAAGGCTGATTTTAGAAATTCGAAAATGTGTTTCTTAGATATTTTTGATTCACCTCTTACTCGAGGATTAAACACATAACCTACTCTTCCAACCTTTGTTTCTTTCTTGCGTGAGTGTTTCAATAATTCAAACATCACTTTGTAACCCTTTGGTCGGAAACCTTTCGGATGTTTTTCTATCACCATTTTGGAATATTCAGTTTCTCCACCGAAGAATCCACTCATAACATCTCCACAACTCGCAGAGCGATGAATCCAATGTGAAAATTTTCCTATAACGCTTGCACCCCAAGATATTACCCTCCTTGAGAAAGGCCAATCGGGGATTTCATCTCTTTCACCAATGACGAAATTAAATCCTTCTCGGAGTCTAATAGCAATCTCTCCTACTTTCTCTGGTGGATGTTGAAAATCACAATCCATAACAATGAAATATTTTGTTTCAGTCATCTTGATGGCATCAAGTACACTGATAGTTAATCCATGAATCTCTTCAGTTTCCCTATCTAGTAAAAGGAAATCAGGATTCGTTTCACTAAATTCGCGGACTTGTTCTCTTGTACCATCTTTTGATCCATCATCAGCAACAATGAGCTTAATACCTTTGTAATTTTCATTCATGTGTTCCATTAATGGTCCAATGTTTTCATTTTCATTGAAAGTAGGTGTGATTAATGTAATATCGCTAAAATCCATATCTGGAGGAACTATTATTGGTTCTTCGGGGACTTTCTCTATCACATCAAATGTCCAAACTTCATTCCACATGTAATTCCACAGGACTGTAATAACAAATGCAAAGGCACTTGCAGCAAGAGTAGCATTATCTATATTCGGAACAACTTTATGGAATTGTTTTGTAAAGGTAGTTGTTAAAAGATATTTAAGAACCGCGCCAGAAGCTCCTACAATTGCATATTTGATGAATTGAGTTCCAACCCTTTCGTCTCTCGAACCACTAAAAGTCCATAACTTGTTCAAAATATAATTAGAAGTCGTAGCTGCTGCAATACCCATAGCAATAGCAATTAAACCTTTAATTGTAAATTTAAAAATCCAGTAAGTGTATTCTGTATCAAGAATAGTTGTTATACTTCCAATAACAAATTCTGTTAGAGCTAAAGCTCCTAAATTAATCCCTAAACCAACTAAAGAAACAACGGTAAATTTGAGAAGTCGTTGCTTAAAACCAGCACCTAATCGTTTGAAGCGATCCTTGACACTGGTTTTTAGGGGTTTTTCTTTAATTTCCTTTTCGTTTTTTAGCTCTATTTGCTCATCCGGCATGTTGTGGTTTCTCCTAACGTAGTCAAAATCCATCAAGCTATTAGGTAATAAGGTATGACAAAATTCATTATTAAAACTATTCAATAAAATCAAAACATGCACATCAAGATTGGTTCATCCTTTCTCCCCCCCTCCAAAAATTTCGAGGGTATAAATTATTAAAATAAAAGAACTAATCTTGATATGATGAATTAAATGTCGGATTCAGCAGTTACATTAACAAACCTAACAAAGGAATTTGGGAAATTAACAGCTGTTGACACCTTAAATCTGGAAATAGCTGAAGGAGAGATTTTTGCCTTAGTTGGTCCAAATGGCGCTGGGAAAACTACAACTATCAAGATGATTTTAGGCATTCTTGTTCCAACAATGGGCGAAATCCAGGTATTGGGATGGAACATTCCTAAAGAGAGAAAGCAAATAAAACGAGATATTGGTTATTTAGCACAACAGCGAGCTTTGTATGAATCACTAACTACTCGAGAGAATATCGAATTCTTTGCAGGCATAAAAGGCATGCCAAATGATGAAATTAAAGAAAAAACAGACGAATTGATTCAAGTATTAGATCTTGTAGAATATGAAAAGGTTAGAGCTGTTAATCTATCAGGTGGAACACAGCAAAGATGTGCATTAGCATGTGCTTGTGTTAACAATCCGAGATTATTACTTCTTGATGAAGCAACGGTTGGTTTAGATCCAGTCTTACGAAAAGAAGTATGGAAATATTTGCGAGATTTCAACAAAAAAGTGAAAGGTGCAATAATAATTACTACTCATTTTCTTGATGAAGCGGATTATGCTGACAGAGTAGGTTTTATGCGAGGAGCGAAATTGATTGCATTAGAAGCACCTGACGTTCTCAAGAAACAAACTTCTTCGGTTACTATGGAAGAAGTATTTTTGAAACTAGCTAAGGAGGAGACCTAAGAATGCGAATGACTTGGTTAGTTGCAAAACGAGTTTCAAAATTCATTCTCAGAGATTTTCGTTTAATTGCTTTAATGTTAGTTGTCCCAATAGTAATGTCTCTTATAATTGGTTATGGTTTCAGTGGAGAGATAAAAAATGTCGAAGTAGTGATTGTTAATCTAGATAATCCAACTCTAGTTCCACTTTCCGCAACAAATAATCTTACCAATTATCTGAAAACAAAGACAGATCTCGTTGCTGTTACCGAAATAAGTTTTCCAACACTAGAAGATTGGAATGAAAGCAAACAAGCAGTTTTGGATGGAGATTACAAGGGTGCTATTTTGTTTCCAGAGAATTTTACGGATACATTATTCGGTAGGCTCCTGAATATAAGCTCAGGAGAAACCTCAATTGAAGTTTATCTTGATAATTCAAATCCTCAGATCAGCAGTAGCGTAATAAAAGCTTTGAGTGAAGGGTTTCAATTCGCATTTGGATCTAATATGGGCTTATCCATTGTAACTGAGTTTGCTTTTGATGAAGGATTAAGTCAACTACAATATATGATGCCATCCATTCTTCCTTTTGCTGTCTTCTTTATGTCGTTTATATTATCAATTATCTCGTTAATAAGTGAACGAAAAGCTGGAACGTTAGACTTGCTTCTTCTCTCACCATACAGAAAAGTCAACATTATGCTGGGGTATCTAATTCCCTTATCTGTTGTCTCCATTATCCAAGCATCAATCCTTATAATCCTGACGATTTTTGCATTCAATGTTCCTGTTCTTGGTGGTGCTGGGGCATATTTTGCCATCTACTTCATGTTACTATTACAAGGAATGTGTGGCATGGTCCTAGGATTTCTCCTATCAACATTTGCGAAAACGGAATTACAAGCCATCCAATTTATTCCCATGGTAACGTTTACAATGTTACTACTATCAGGTATTCTAGTGCCCTTGGAAACATTACCAAAATGGCTGCTTCCAATTTCCTATATGCTACCATTAACGTATGGAGCAGAGTACATGAGAACGGTAATGATTGAAGGCACAGGATTTCTGTGGCATTGGCACATCGCTCCAGTCATTGGTTTCATAATTTTACTACTCCTATTTTCATCTCTGACTTTAAGAGAAAGTAAATAATAACTAAATCATAGTGCTTTTACAGAAAAAAAAGAGATAAATGAGGTTGGCTTAAACAACCTCTAATCCTACCTATCGACAAGGCCAGCAATTGATCTTTCTTTGTTGCTTGATAGTCTTGCGTCCTTGAGTTCTCCTCTGAGATCCTTGGGCATTCTTGTTGGTAAACTGAATCTGGTTTCTTCATCCTGTGCATATGCAAAAACAAAGGTCAAGTAAGCAGTTTTCATAGGTCTAAAGATGAAGAATGTAGGAATAAACGCGAAGATTATTGTTGAGAGAATAGCTAGTGGATAAGCTAATGCAGGATCAAGTCCATAAACGAAATGAAGTACCATACCTAAAATTGCACCAATAACACCGTAAAGAAAGAACGCGATAAATTGCAAGATACCAAAAGCTCTGCTAACACCAGTTTCTCTTATTAAAACATCCATGTAGTATTTCTTGAGTAAATTGAAGCTTCTTTTGACACCATCTTTAAATCCATGCCCTTCAATAACAATTGCGGGTAAAGTAAAGTATGTGAGGTATTTGAAAATGATTCCCATCACTGCTGCCAACATTCGAGCAAGTACCGCTAAAACAATGCCAGCAACATTACCTTTCTGTTGTGACCGTGATGCTGCATTTCTCAACATACTTTGTATCCACTGAACAAGCGCAGTTACTATCCCAAATGTAAGGATTGGTCCAAATTTACCTGCAACATTTTTTCTGCAGAATTTGAAATCGGGGTCTCTTTTTCGGTACCATTCATAGGCATAAGTGGTATTAATTGCTTCAGCAGCGTAGAATATTCCATAGTAGATTATGAGTTGTACTAATGTAATTACTGTACCAATGAGATAGCCTAGCCAAGGCATCGCTCCTATTGCTACAACACTGAAATAGCCGTAAATAGATGCGATTGTTAAGAAATTCATAACAGATACAAATGAAACAAAAAGTGGGGCAACCATCATACCTTTCTCGGCCATAACTACTTGCCCAGTGAATTTCATAAATTCACCTGCTCTTCTTATTTTATTAAAACTAAAAATCATTGTAAGTAATAGTAGCCCTCCCGGAATCAAACCAGGTAAAGCAAATAAAATTCCTCCACCAAGCAAGAATCCAGCTAATAGGCCACCTACAACACTTCCTATTATGAAGAATATACTTCCAGCGATTACTAGAATATCTCCAAATTTCGAAGTTAAAAATAATAGTAACCATCCTACTAGAAAACCTACAACAACTAATCCAACGAAGATAACTACAAGAATCCACCAGTATTGAACAAATGTACTTCCTAAACCAAATATTAACACAATAAAGGCATCTAAATAAGGTTGTACAGTCGAGTTCATCAACAGCAAAACTAAGAATGTTACACCAGTTCCGAAGAATAACAATGTAAAAATAGTGAAGAACAGAATTGCTTTTGTATTGGGTGGTTGAATCTTGATCTTTCCTTTTGTAGACATTTTTAATAACCTGTATTATTTTTCAATTTCTACAAGAGATTACATAATATTAGTATATCAATATTCTGTGTTTTAATTTTGATAATATAACTTGGATATCGAAAATCTTGGCAATACTTGCAAGAATCCTTTTAAAAGAGATTGGAGGTTGGGAAATAAGAAGCTAAATGAAGAATTTAATGGATAATATTCGTTGAATTACTTTAGTGGTGAATAATAAATGACTTTAGTTGTTCGAAACAGCCTTACAAGAAAAATGGAAGAGTTCAAACCATTAGTTGATGGTAAGGTTTACATGTACACTTGTGGACCTACTGTATATAGCACTCCTCACATTGGAAACTATAGAACATTTTTCATGGCTGACATGATGCGCCGATATTTTGAATTCAAAGGTTACAAAGTTTTCCATTTGATGAATATTACTGATATTGATGACAAAACAATCCGTGATTCAGCAGTAGAAGGCTTAACACTCCAAGAATTTACAGAGAAATATACTGATGTTTTCTTTGAAGGCATTGACTGGCTAAATATGAAACGAGCCCATGTCTATCCAAGAGCAACAGACCATATCAAGGAAATGATTGATCTCATCAAGAAACTTGAAGAAAAAGGCTATGCCTACGAAACAGAAGATGGGGTCTACTTTAAAATCAAGAAATTCAAAGATTACGGTAAAATTGCGAATGTTGATCTCGAAACACTACAAGTAGGTGTTCGAGCAAAAGCTGATACATATGAAAAAGGCAATGTTCAGGATTTCGCTCTATGGAAGAAAAGCACAGAAGAAGAAATCAAAAGAAAGATTTTCTTTGAAAGTCCTTGGGGGAAAGGGCGTCCTGGTTGGCACATAGAATGTTCGGCTATGTCAATGAAATACCTCGGTGAAACATTCGATATACACACTGGTGCTGTTGATCTTAAATTCCCACATCATACAAATGAAATAGCGCAATCAGAAGGAGCAACCGGAAAACCTTTCGTAAGATATTGGATCTATGGGGAATTCCTTAATCTTAGTGAAGAGAAAATGTCGAAATCTTTGGGAAATGTTACTACTCTACATGAATTGATGGATAAATTCGATGCAGATACTATAAGATACTTTTTCCTTTCAACAAGATATGGAGCAATCCTTGAATTCTCAGAAGAAAAACTCATAGGCTCAAAAAATAGCATAGAACGTCTTCGTACAACTTTCGAAAATGTGCATAGTCATATGCGTTCCCTCACCCAAAAATCTCCAATGACTAAACGAGAAGAAGATTTACTCAAAGAAGTCAAAAAAGTACGAAAAGACTTCGAGAAAGGAATGGATAAGAATTTCGATACTCCAAAGGGTTTGAAAGCAATACATGAACTCGCAAAGGCTCTCAATAAATACATCGAAGGCGAGATAAACCACGGAACACTACAAGAAGCATTTGAAATGTACAAACTACTATTGGATACATTTGGTCTTTTAGTTAAAAGCTCAGAGGTATCACTTGGTGCTGATGATAAAACACTAGATGAACTATTGAATCTTATAATTGAACTCAGAAACGAAGCAAGAAAAAACAAAGATTACAAAACAAGCGATAAAATCAGAGATAAATTAGCTGAAGTGAATATCGTTCTCGAGGATTCATCAAAAGGAACCATTTGGAAAATTAAGCAATAGACTTTCTGAGAAAGTCAATTACCTTTTTTTATTTGAACAACTTATTAAAGTAATTAGATTAATAAGAAATTGTTATTTTCAAGGTGATTAAAATGTTTAGAAAATATATTTCTCGAATCATGGAGATGGAATATCCTTTTGAATTTGGACGGAAAATGATGTGTCCTCATTGCCGCGAAGAAATTTCATGGGTTAAAGGCTATATGGGTAAAGCAGAAGGTCCTAAAGTACCATTTTTTGGTGCTTCCTCATATTTGTATTCAATGGTATTTGTTTGTCCAAGATGTGAAACTATAATGAATATCCAGCAAGTTGGATCAGGTACTAACATTTTTGGTATGGGTGATTAAATCATAACTCATCTCCTTTTTTTTATTTTCTTCTATTTTTATGTAACAAGATGATTCTTTTTAAAAGTAAAATCTTAATATTAATTCGAATATAATCGAAAGACTTGAAAACTATCCCTATTTGCCCCTAGATTATAATTAAAAAGCAGTATTCAATCTAAAAACATAGATTCATTTGGAAATGTGACCTATATGCCAACAAAACCAAATATTACCTTAAAAGTTGCTGAAGCAAGACAGAGAGATATTGGAAGACAAAAAGTTCGAATTGATGGTCTTTCCATGAGACAAATCAATGTTACTACTGGTGATGTTGTAGAGATAAATGGAAAGAAATCAACTTCTGCAATTGCTTGGCCTGCCTATCCAGAAGACCAAAATGCTGGATTAATACGAATGGATAAACTTCTAAGAAATAATGCTGATGTTGGCTTGTCAGAAAAAGTAACTGTTTCCAAAGCAAATGCGAAAAACGCAAAGACAGTAACTTTGGCCCCTTTCCAAACACCTGTTGCTATAGATTATAGTTTCGAGAATTTTGTGAAAAGAAAATTATTAGGTTATCCTTTAACAGAGGAAGATACTGTTTTAATTCCAATTTTAGGTAAATCTTTGCCTTTTACAGTTACATCTACGACTCCTAAAGGAATCATTAGAATCACTGAAGATACTGAACTAAAAGTCATCGACAAACCCGTACAAGTATCCGAAGAAGCTCTACCTCGAACATCATATGAAGACATAGGTGGCCTTGGTGACCAAATTCGTCGTATCCGTGAAATGGTCGAGCTACCAATGAGGCACCCAGAGCTCTTCCTGAAACTGGGAATTGATCCACCAAAAGGGGTTCTTTTACATGGTCCACCTGGTTGTGGAAAAACCCTTATCGCAAAAGCTGTTGCCAATGAAAGTGCTTCAAATTTTGTGACAATAAATGGCCCTGAAATCATGTCAAAATTTTATGGTGAATCTGAGCAAAGACTTCGACAAATTTTCAAAGATGCTTCAGCAAAAGCTCCTACAATAGTTTTTATTGATGAGCTTGATGCAATTGCAAGTAAAAGAGCTGATGTTACAGGGGAA
>JABLTI010000180.1 GCA_013166835.1 Promethearchaeati archaeon
AAGCATATTCGCTCTTTTAAGAGTGTTATAGCACATTGAACATGTAGTCGTTACTTGATTGAATCCATCTTCTTTAGTACGAATCATATTCCTAATTGGTGCTAATTGACTTGTGAGATTATCATCAACTAATCCAAAGAATGTTCCACAGCAAGTCCAGCGTGTTAATTCCACAAGTTCAATACCATATTCTTTCATAACGGCACGAGTTGTCGAATCCATGTATTTCGCATAGGATTTTGATGTGCAACCGGGATAATAGGCTATCTTTTCTGTCATCTGTTATTTTGCTCCAATTCATGATGTTTGTTTTTTGAAGCTGCTTATCAGAGCTATTTGTGGCAATTCTTCTAATTCTTTTTTCGTTAATGCTTCGAGTTCTACATACGTTTTCTTTGAGCGTAATGAGATTTCTCTTAATGCTTCCATTACCTTTGCGATATCGATTCCTTTAGGACATCTTGCACTACAGACTAAACAGGAGGAGCAAATCCAGAAGGTATTAGCGTCCAAAACTCCTTCATTGCCTAGCTGTATTTTGTGCAACACTTGATTTGGTAATAGATCCATTGCTGATGCTTCGGGACAGCCACCAGAACATTCGCCACATTGATAGCAGATTTGGATATTATCTCCTGCTAATTCCATGACTTTTTCCCGGAAACGTTTGTTTTTCTCGTTTTTTGTTATTTTAACAAAGGACATTTCTCTTACTCCAAACTTTAACATGATTTTTTATTTGATCTTTATTTTTTTGGTAATATTCTTGAGAGTTCATCCTCAACCATTTTCACTGCTTTTGGAACTGCTTTTGTTACAGTTTCAGATAGTTCTTCACCGAATGAATCATATCTTTCCACTTCAACTCCAATGATTATTACTTCATCAGGCAAGTTTTCGGGACCAAGCTCTTTAGCCAGAAGATCATAAGCGGTTGCTAAATTGCAATCATGAGCACAATACATGTGTTTTGTTTTCTTAAAATCATCGATAGTTAATCGATGCACTTCACCCGGTGTTCCATCTTCAAGTGCTAATGCATCAACCATGATTACTGTTTTGTACCCTATGAATCGTTCTGCTAGACTTAATCCTCCAGTGGAAAGTTCATCGAACTCTATATTGGAAATATGTGAATAATTCTTCTCAAGCTTTTTTAAAACATGAATTCCCACTCCATCATCACTAAGAATAGGATTCCCAACACCGAGAATCAATATCTCGGCGTCACGTGTAGGATTAAGAGCTTTAGAGGAATATTCATTCATTGTCTTCTTACCACATCCTTCAATTTACGGTCTTTATCGAAGATTTTTATTTCAAGAGGTAAAGCACCGTGTGGTGCGTGTGTTGCACAAGCTAAACATGGATCATATGATCTGAAAGCCATTTCTACCATGTTTAACATGGCTTCATTTTCATAATTTCCTTTCTTGATTACTTGTTTTGCTGCTTCTCTAACACTGATGTTAATAGGGGCAATGTTGTGAGTTGTTGCTACAATTAAGTTTAGTTTAGTCATCATTGCTTTTTCATCAACATGATAATCATGAATCAGTGTTCCTCTTGGTGCTTCAACAATACCAACACCTCTTCCACCGATCGGTTCGGTTGGAATTACTCGGTATTCATTATTTGTAATATAGGGTTTCTTTGAAATATCAACCATGATTTCTGCAGCGTTTAGCATTTCGAGTAATCGAACCCAATTTGACACTAATTGTAGATGACATGGTTTGCCAACTGTATCCTTTATTTTCTTGTAAGCTTTCTGTGCGAGTGGAGTTGAATATTCACCAACATTATACCTCGCAAGTGGACCAACACTATAAATACCACTTTCAGGACCAGATTTTAAACCAGTCCAACCATTTTTTCTGACAAAGGTCTGCTTAGCAGTACACCAAGGTTCACAATGCTCACCAACATGTTCATCATATTTATCAGCTGTAAAACGAGAGATTTCACTACCATCAGGTTTTATTAGAACTTGTTCGCCATCGTAATAATCGATATAGCCTTTCTCATCTACAGTAGCTAAATAATTGTAAGGATTATTGTAAATGCTTCCTGTAACAAGATCTAAGATTTTCTTATTCGCTAATATTGTATCAAACCAATCTAAAACGAATTGGGAAAATGTGACTAAGGCTTCTGATCGTTCTTGTATTTCCTTGCGTTTTTCCTCGGTAAGTCCAATTGACATTCCACCTGGAATGGCAGTTATTGGATGAATTGATTTTCCACCTAATATTTGTTGTATGATATGGGAATGATTTCTTCCTTCTAATGCTTTTAAAGTGAATTCTTTATCAGCATGTAAGATTCCGAGTAAATTACGTTCTGCAGGATTTGCATCAGGACCCAAAACAAAATCTGGACCTGCGAGAGCAAAGAAGTGTGCTGAATGAGAATACCATACATGAGCTGCACATGCTAATTTTCTTAAATCTTCACCAGTTTTAGTGGGTTCTACATGAAATGCTTTATCTAAAGCTTTAGCACTGGCTATGTGATGCGGCCAAGGACAAACACCACAAATTCTAGAGACAATTCGAGGCATTTCTTCAGCAGCTCTGCCGATACAAAACTTTTCGAATCCTCTATATTCAGTTACTTGGAAGTAAGCGTCTTCAGCATTACCTTTTTCATCAAGGAAAATGGAAATTTTGGCTTCTCCTTCCAATCGAGAGACAGGATTTATTTCTATAACTTTTTTCGCCATTTTTTTTCCTCCATTTATTTTTTAGTGGAATCCGCTTTCTCCTCTCTAGCTTGTTTTTGCTTCATATGCATAAGGATATGAGGAACTGCAAATCGATAGAAAGTTCCAAATGGGTCAACTACCTGATCCATAAGTTTCTTCAATCCTTCCGAGCCTAATTCACCTTCTTTCTTTGCTCCAGCAATTGAAGCTATAGCAGAAAGCATTTTTAAGCCAAAGTCATCTACCTCTGGTGCTGGTCCAAAACAACCTCTACAGGGCATATTAGCATTCACAGTACATTGATTGCCGCAACCCGCTCGTGTAGCAGGACCCATACAAATAATTCCTTGAGCAAGAAGACATTTTTCGGGATCGGGATTGATCTCATATGGTCGTAAGAATTTATTGATGACAATTTCATCAGGTTTTTCTCGACCACATTCTTCACACCGGGCTTTATCACCTGCGACAACTGTACCTTTAGGAGGTAATGCACCTGTTTTGATAAAGTTTGTAATTACCTCAATAAGGACTAACCATTGATCAAGTACTGGTGGGCATCCTGGAACAAAGTAATCAACATCTACTTCTGCGGAAAGAGGCATACAAGAATCTAAAAGCTTTGGTAAAGTCATCTTTCTACCTTTTTTGTATTCAGATTGAGTTCGCATATGATTTGGGCCTGAATCATCCATATTATGACCATGGAC
Source organism: Promethearchaeati archaeon (assembly GCA_013166835.1). Classification (GTDB taxonomy): domain Archaea; phylum Asgardarchaeota; class Heimdallarchaeia; order JABLTI01; family JABLTI01; genus JABLTI01. The sequence continues at coordinate 3,418 of JABLTI010000180.1, forward strand.
ATAGGCTTCATCAAGAATTTCAGAAGCAGTGTGAGGATTTGCCATTTGTGGAATTCCACCGAAACATGAACATGCTCCATAGGCGATTAATACCTTACTCTTCTTTCTGAACAAATGAGCCAATTCGGCATGTTCAGATGTTCTTATAGGACCATGATATAATGTAATGTCAATTTCATTATCTTTTAATGCTTCAACGTCTTTTATCTTAAAGTCAGCTGCTAATTGCCAATATTTAAGCTCAATTGCTTCATCTATTGGAATTAGTAATTCATTTAAATTGACAATAGACATATCACAGCCCCCGCAGTACGAACCTGCGGCTACGGCTAGTTTTATTTTACTCATGTTAATGTATAACCTCCTGGATTAATCCTTCAGGTTTAAGTGGATTTGGGGGGAGATGTTTTAATTTCTCAATAAATTCACTCATTACTGTAACGAATTTTTTAGCTTCAGCAGAAGAAATCCATTCAAGTCGTATTCGCTCTTCTTCTATGCCGAGCTGTTTTGCTAGCTCCATCACCAGGTACATTCGCTTTAATGTTTTGTAATTACCAACAACATAGTGGCAATCTCCTGGATGACAACCAGCGACAATAACACCATCTGCACCATCAACTAAAGAATCAAAAATATAGTTTGGATCTATGCGACCTGAACAAGGTGTTTCGATAGTTATTACATTGTCTGGATATTTCATTCGCGAAACGCCTGCAAGATCGGCAGCATTACTACTACACCATTTGCAGAGAAAAGCAATCACTTTCGGTTCGGGGTTTAAAATCTTGGACATTTAACTTACACTCTTTTCATTTTGCTTCTTCTTTTAATGCAACATGGATCATTTTTTCCATTTGCTCATTTGTTAAGTTCTTCAATATTAATGCTTCACTAGCACAAGCTGCAACACAAGTACCACAACCTTCACAGAGAATCTCATTTATTACAGAATGATTATTGACATCATCGAATGTTATTGCTCCATATGGGCATGTTACAACACAG
>JABLTI010000010.1 GCA_013166835.1 Promethearchaeati archaeon
AGTATTGATTTAAATACTCGGTCGTTTCATCTGTATGTAGTAAACTACTATAATATAGTATATTACTATATTTCCATCTTATTGGGTGATTAGTGGTTTTTTTAGGGTGCCGGTAGATGAATAAAGAACAGATTATACGTTCGACTATCAACTTACTCATTACTGAGAATCACAACCTTCTTTACTTCAACATTCCTAAAGAAATTGTTCAAAAATTAGCCTTAACTGAAAACGATCTCTTGGAGTACGATGTTCGCGAGAACCAATTTTTCTTCCGAAAAAAGGGTTCACAATATTTACCTAAAGAAAATCAACTTAAAATTTTCTCAGGATTGCTGGTTGAACGTAATATTACACGAAATAATACGGTCCTTAGAACAAACTTACCCAAAGAAGTTGCCCAACCTTTGGCTATCCAAAAGGGTGACAATGTTTTGATAACTTCTGATGGGAAAGTAATTGTTGGTCATAAAAAAACTTGAATGAAAAATACAGGAGAATGAAGATTGCGTATAAGAGAAAGAATAATGGTGACTTTTATCGTTTTACTTATTGTCCCCCCCGTAGTAATGATCACTGTTTCAAGTGTTCGTATTAGCAGGGTTTCACGGGATAATACAAACGATTCTTCTGATGCATTACTTACTGAAGAAAAAGAACATCTTTTAAGATTGTCTTCAGATGAGTCACAAAAAATCAATGAGCTGTTCGATCAAATCGTTGCAGAAGTCACGATGTTGGACAGTTATGCAGAGGATTTGTTCAATAACAAGATTCCGATAACTCCTTACCAATCATATTGGTGGGATAATGAATCCGAGTTTCTTGAAACAGGAAGAGTAATTCCTGGCCTTCACTACGAACCAGATTATGATTCTTTTATTTCATATGATAACAGCTGTTATTATTTACCTCGAACTTATATTACCAATAATTTAAGTGGAGACCCATTTAACTGGGATACAGACTTACAGTATCTTCTTGACACATCCTCAAACTTAGACATTGCATTCAAAAACATGCATGAAGCAAATCCAAATTACGTTTGGATTTATATGGCTTTCACACATCCCTCTTATTCATTGTTCAGGAACTATCCATTTGATAGTATGGCCTGGACACAGGATTTAGATGAAGATGATATAATAAATCCCCCAGAAGAGGATTGGGATCCCCGTGGTGAAGATTTCTATACAATTCCCGCGGCAATTAGTAATACTAGTTCAACTACAGCATTTATTGCTCCATATTTTGATCCAGTTGGGTTACTCATATCCGCCGGGAGACCAGTATATTTTGACAATGGTACACTCATAGGAATTGTTAGTGTTGATATAACAGTAGCGACAATGCAAGAAAGCATTTTGAATTTAGACGTAAGCGAAAATGGATATGCTTTCTTAATTGACAGCGAAGGTTCATCGATAACTCATCCTGGATTAGTGGATGATTTCGTTCCTATTTTGGATTTAGAAATGGCTGATTCAACAGCTAGCGAACAAGCTGCTTTTCAATTAATTATTAATGATATGAAGAGTGGTGGAAGCGGTCAAGAAGAGTTTACAAAGGACGAAGGAGACACATGGTATATTTCTTATGATTCAATTGACGCTGCTGGTTATTCTCTAGCACTTGTTGTTCCTGAAGATGATATCCTTGCTCCAGTAATTCAATTACGTGAAGATATCATGGGCAGAAGTACAAACAACATACTCATTTCAGTTGCTTTGCTAGTACTCGCTTTAGTACTCATTATATTTGTTTCAGTAAGCGTCTCAAGAGCAACAGTTGAACCAATTCAAGATTTCATAAACTTCTCAAAAAGAGTAGGGTCAGGAGATCTTTCGAGGGATCTAGATGAAGATGTTGCTATACCGAGAGAAATCATGGGACTGCATGAAGCGCTGGATGGATTACTGACGGCTTTACGGTTTGGGAATACGGATTACTATGAGGGAAATCTGGATTTGGCGTTCAATAACTACTTGAAAGCTCTGAAACTGTTTGAGACAACCCAAGACCAAATGGGTATGGGCGTTTGCTTAAATAACATAGGCAATGTCTACAGGGAATGGGGCGATCTTGTCCAAGCAAGAGATTTCTATGCAAAAGCAATAGCTGTTGCTGAAAATCTTGATGACAAAGTAGGAAAGGCTTCTAGGTACAATAATTATGGACTTGTTCTTCTTGATAGTGGAGAACTAGACGAAGCTCAGAAGTACATTGAACGAGCTCTCAAACTCAATGAGGAAATAAACAATACTCGAGGTCGAGTGTTATGTTTGAATAACCTTGGTTTAATTCACTTTAAACTCGGGTCTGTTAAACTAGCCTTTGGTTATTATCAAGATGCAATGAAGCTTGCAAAATCAGAGGATTTTGTGAGAGGAGTTGCTCATAGTTTGCTTAACTTGGCTATGTTTTATCTTGAACAATTCGATGTTCATAGTGCGAAAACACACATGAATCAAGCTTTGGAAAGCGCCAGAACTGTGAATGATGTTCTTCTTGAAGAAGAAATCCTTGAACGACTTAAACTTGTTGAGCGTGATCTTGGAGATGATGCCAGTCAAGCTGAAATCAAACAAGCTTTAGAAGTTATTCGAGGAACAGCCACCCCACAAAAGAGCGTATTATACGTTTTAGATTACAGTGGTTCAATGAGTGGTTCCCGAAATAGAGCTTCAGTTCGTGGTTCGATTGATTTGTTTAAGACTGCAATTAAGGATAAAGACACTGTAGGGATCATTACTTTCCATACAACTAGTCGTATGATTCTTCAACCTATTCCAGTAAGAAATAATCGAACTAAAATTCAAGAAACCATTAAACGATTGACAAGACCAAATGGCAATACTGCCTTATGGGATGCCGTTGCAGATGCTATCGATTCTCTCGAAAACATTGGTGGCACTCAAAGATGGTTAGTTCTACTTACTGATGGTGAAGACAATTCTAGTCGACGAACAGCTAATGAGATTAATAAGAAGATTAGCAAATTAAAATCCGCTTTGAATCTAGTCGTCATAAGTGTTGGTGATATCGGAACAGATGAGGCAATCCTCATGGAGCTATGTGATAGAACAAATGGAACCTTCATAAAAATCACAGATTCTCGAAGTGTTCATAAAGAAATCGAAAAGGCCTTCAAAACTGTTGGTCAATTGATGAGTCAGGCTCAAGTCTCTGTAGAGGGGCTGGTCTTGGATGATATGTGAGGTGATTACAAAATGGCACTACGCGATTTTATTAGAAAAAGAAGTATCCGATTCAACATTATGGTTAGTTTTGTACTTCTCTCTTTAATCTTCATAGGTGGAATTGGTGGACTTTCATATCTACTCTTCCAAAGAGCAGGAGAGCAAACAATAGTGGACAGTCGAAATGCTCTTGTTGATCAAATCAAAGAAAATATTGACATCACTGCTGACAAGAACTCACAAATCATAAATGAAAAGCTCTCAAGTGCAGAAGCTATGGTTCAATATCAAGCATCTGAATTAGAATATCTCTTCTCCGGGAATAACCGATACGGTGACCGGGATGTTTACTATGATTATGTCTTCGAATATAATCAATCATATGCGCCTACAGATTTGTATAACGACATACCTTACGGTGTGAACCTTAGCTGGGATTACTCGAGTTATTACTTAGAAGGATCAAATTCAACACACTATCAACCAAAAGCAGGAATACAAAATATTACTCTCGAAACAGTAGCATCTATGGATTATGTCTTCCAATATATCCATGACAATGCTCCGGAATTCAGATGGCTGTATATAGCATTTGAATTGAAAGATGTTGATAATACAGACTTGTTCATCAATTATCCAGGAAGCATACTAATGGAAGATGACATCTTACGAAACAATCAGTCTGAATGGTATGAAGCTCATACTGAAGATTGGTACATGGATGTTTATGATGGAAACGGCTCTATAGTCTTTACAGAACCCTATACAGACGAATTTGATGGTGTACCACTTATCACAATTGGACGATTAGCTAAATTCGACAATGGAACTGATCTAGCTGTTATTTGTGGTGATATTTCCATCGATGACATGGTTGACAAAATCATCAATGTGCAAGTCTTAGATACAGGATATGCATCTTTAATCACATCTAGTGGATTGGTTGTTGCACATCCAGATCCATTATCTATACCCGATTTAGCAAATCCTGATTTCAAACATATCTCAGAGATTGAAAAGAACCTTGATAGTTCCTCTGCATTAAGCCTTGCTGATATAGACGAAATAACCTCTGGAGATTCTGGTATTCTTGAGTATACTCGAGATGGCCAAGAACGATACTTAGCTTATCAACCAGTGGGCAAAGGTGATTACATTAGTATAATCATTGTTCCGGTTGAAGAAGCTCTAGAGGGTATTGAACCTGTAGAAGCTCGAATGAACGAGGCAATCAGAACTAACTTGAACACTATCTGGATAATTGTTGGTGCAAGTTTTGCAATTGGTATTACTGTAGGATTAATCCTTACAGCATACATAACAAGACCTTTCACACATCTCATCAAAGTAGCTCAATCATTATCTACAAGACGTGCGCGGAAAGACATCATGGAAGGAATCATGTTAAACATAGATCCAGAATTACTGCAAAGCGAAGACGAACTCGGTGAGCTGACGCGAGCTTTCAAAGGAATGATAGATTCCGTTCAACAAGCAGAGCGGGAGAAAGATGATTAATCTTCTCCCATTTTTTATCTTTTTTAGGAGAAAGTCAAATGAAATGGAAACTAGATGATAGTAAACTAGTATATGGCGTAGGTAGTAAAGATCTATACTATCTTGATATAAACAAAGAAGGAAAACTTGAACTTGTATTAGAAGGTCAAAGAATCAGTTTTGAGAAAATTATTGACACGTTTAAAGAAAAAACGAAATATGATGAAGCTTCCTTCGCAATTAGAATCCCCCAATTGATTTCATGTCAGATTAAGAAACTGATTTTAGCATTTGCTGAAGCTAGAGAGAAGTATAATTATCAAAGTAAATATTATCCAATTTACCCGATTAAAGTTAATCATTCTAAATTTATTATTGATACAGTTATCAAAACTCATCCTACTTATGGATTTGAATCAGGAACGAAATCTGAATTCATACTTTTACTTCAAGCATTGAAAGATGAGAAGCATCGTTTGATTATGTGTAACGGTGCCAAGGATCGAGAGTATTTGCAATCAATAAAAGAAGCAATTACTGATGGTTTTAAAGTTTGTATTTCGATTGAATCAGAACAAGAAATGCTAGATACTCTTGATGTTTTACCTCAAGAGAATTATCGGCTTGCTCTTAGAATAAAACCTTATGTGACTTTACATGGTCATTGGGGAGCTTCTAGTGGGAGGAATTCCAAATTTGGTTTAGCAATTGGTGAATTACATGATGTTATTGATGTTTTGAAGGAGAAGAAAGCAACTCATTTGCTAACTATGTTACATTCACATCCTGGTTCTCAAATTACAGATTTGGCAGGATTTGAAAGATTCGCTACTTTTGTTGCTCAATTTTACAAACTCCTCCATGAACGTGGATTCACAAATTTGAAGACAATCAATTTTGGCGGGGGTTTACCTATTGATTATGATAATCGCCTTGATGAAGATTTTATGCAAAAATATGCTGAAATTTTTGTCAAAGTGCTTTCAAAGAAATTACCTAAATTACAGCCTACTATAATGACTGAATCTGGAAGAGCAATCACAGCTTTATCCACAATTATTATAGTAAAAACCATAGATAAATATTCAGCGTATCCCAAGACGTATTGGAATAAAACATTTCTTTCTCACTTTTACAAAGAAATAGAAGAATACCAAGATGTTAAATCAGCAAATGATGCTCTCAAGAAATGGACCTCTTGGGAAAAAAGGAAACCTCCACTGCTTTTTCTTGAAGAACTAAATGATTATGAGTTCGTTGCTCTTGAATTAAAGAGATTACTCCGTAAAAAATATTTTAGTTTTGATGATTTTGAAAAACATTTAGAGAAATCAGCAGCAAAAGCATTGTTGAAACCGGAATACTCTGTTCAAGGCAATTTTTCAGTTTTCAATTCTATAGGAGATCTTGTATTAGTCAAACAGTATTTTCCAGTTATTCCAATTAGTAGTCTACATGTGCAACCAGAAACAATTGTACGTTTATTTGATATTACATGTGATTCCGATGGAGAAGTAGCAATTTATCATCCACCAATTAGTGAGAAGAAACTAGCTACTGAGGATGATTATCAACTTACTTTTACAGAACCATTTGAACTTGGAGGATTTCCTGTTGGAGATTTAAAAGAACTAAAAGATAGTTATCTTATCATCCCTCTTGCTGGGGCTTACCAAGATATTGTTGAGTTTGATCACAACCTACTTGGAGATCTACCAGATGTTTTAGTTGCTTTAGATGGAGCATGGTTAATTGAACTACTTAATGGAGCACAATCAATCAGTAGCATTCTAGCTGATGTTGGTTTTGATTGTGATGTTGATGATGATCCCTATTATGATAATGGTTCGAAGTGAAAAATAACTAGTATTTTCTCACTTCTTCTCTTTTATTTTTTCATAAAGACCAATAAGCTCAGTTTCCTCAATTATGTGGTCTTCCATTAATTTGATAACTTTCTTCTTTCCACTTTTCCTATCTAGTGGGAGTTTCTCATCTAAAGCGTATAATTTGAAAATGTATCTATGCTTTCCCCAAGGGGGGCAAGGACCCATATACTTGTTTTGGAATGCTCCGTTTCTCCCAACAACAGCCTTTTCTAATTTACTTCCTTCAGCTATAGTTTTGGTGTCGGGATCCAAATGACAAATGACCCAATGAGTAAAGATCATTTTTGGGATTGGGACATCCGGATCAGTCATAATAAGCACAAGACTTACTGCATTATTCGGAACACCTGAGATTTTAAGAGGAGGAGAAATATTTTCACCTTGGCAAGTATTTTTTTTCGGCATATCACCATTATGTTTGAATGCAGGACTTGTTAATTTTAGTTTTCCCAGCTTTATCACCAAACACATTTTTTGTTTTCTTATTGATTAATTCTTTGGAAAATCCTAAAAACAGTTAATGAGCAGTTGTTAAATCATAATAGCATATATAATTACAAAAAAAAACAAACTGGTGTTTGAGGAAATGAATCACAATAATATTTTGTTTAGAAGAGATAGAGATACTATTCTATTTGATGATGTAAACCTAAGAAACATTGAAACCAAATTTGGTACTCCAACTTATCTATTTAGTGCTGATCAAATTCGAAGAAATATCAAATTTCTTAGGGAAAAAATGCTAGAATATAATCCTCAAACCTCAATTGCATATTCAATGAAGAACAATATCATACCAGAAATCTGCACTATAATTGCTGATGAAGTAGATTATTTTGAAACAACATCTATGCTCGAACAGAAGATTGTAGAAAAAATTATTCTTGAGAAGAAAAAAAATATTCATATTGTTTCTACTAATATTTACAAACCAGATGGATTAATAAAAGAGGTAATAGAGTATCCAAATATTTCTTCATCAGAAATTAATTCAGCGAAATGTCACAGTTTTCTTGCAATTGATTCATATCACGATCTTAAAAACATAGTAAAAGCTGCCCAAAGGCTAGGAGTAAAACCTAAAGTTTTGATAAGAGTTAATCCAGGTATTAAGATGGACATTGAGGAAACTATCTTTGCTTCTGCTAATATTTCAGCAAAATGTGCAGTAGTGATATCAAACATAAAACCTATAATAAAGGCAAGTAATGATCCAACAATCAAGATTTGGTTACCAGAAAGGCAATTTAAACCTGAATTTGATACAGCAGAACGTTTAGTAAAGGAAGCCAATGAAAGCGAACATTTGGATCTGGTTGGTTTACATTGTCATCTTGGCAGTCAAATTACTAATATAGAATATTTTGATCGATTTTTTGAGGTAGTCACACGATTCTTCAAAATAATGAATGAAGAAATCAATGATAAAATGAAAATCCTTGATTTAGGAGGAGGATATCCTGTAGATTATGCTCATTGTGAGTGTGTTCCTACTATTGAGGATATTTCTAAGAGTTTATCCAAAAATATCAAAAATTCTGGTATAAATCCTGAGATTATTATTGAGAGTGGTCGTTTTATTACAGCAAATTCTGGTCTCTTATTATCGAAAATTACCATTACAAAAGAAAATTCTGATGGTCATAAAATTGCGGTTCTTGACTTATCGACTTATAGTGATTTGCTAGATGTTTTAACAGCACAATGGAGTTACAATTATTCGTTAATTAATGAACTACCAGATTCTGATCAAAAAGCCACTTGGAGATTAGTTGGAGGTACTAATGATACATTAGACCAATTGACTCCAAGGATAGTCAAATGTAGTAATTGCAAAGAACAGATAATAGAAAAGAAAGAAATAACTTTTCCACGAGAGTTAGTAATTGGGGATATAATTGCAGTAAAATCAGTCGGAGCATATACAACATGTTTCAATTCTAATTATTGTGGAAGATCAAAACCACTAATTGTTTTAAAGGATTCAACGAGTAAACAACAAATACTAAGGATTAGATAGAAAATCAGATTTCTTGATATTTTTATATAGACAATTATTCTCTTTTACTACAAGAATAACTCAAGGGTGCACTTACTATGTATAGAGACAGAAGAACTCTGAACTTAACAATTCTAATAATTGCTGTTGTTATTGTAACTGTAATTGCTATATCAATCATCTCAGTGAACGCAGTTACTGGTAGTTGGGGGATATTTGAGATATTGGCAGCAATAGGTGGAGCATTACTTATTATTGGTGGAATTGGAGTTTATACGAGTTATGCAGGTGGTTTTACAGTCTCAAGTATTAGATTGCATGCTCAAGCTCCTGAGGTTGCGAGAGCTGAAATGGATTATGCTAGAAAGAGAAGAAAAAATATTCCATGGATCAGTTTAATAATAGTACTTGTTGGGGTAATCCTTCTAACTATAGGACTTTCAAGAATTTGGTGATTTTCTTTTTGGAAACAAACTTTTTATGTTTAACATTTTGAAACAAGAATGGATTGTGAGAGTACATGAATAAGAAATATTTCGATGCAAACAAAGAACTCTGGGATGAGTATTCAAAGCTACATTACGGAACAGAATCAGATGGATATAATGTAGAAGCATTCGTGAAAGGAAAAACAACACTAAAACCATATGAATTAGAAGAAATGGGTGATGTGAAAGGAAAAACTTTGTTACATTTACAATGCCATTTTGGACTTGACACACTTTCATGGGCTAGAGAGGGAGCTATTGTAACTGGGATTGATTTCTCAAGTGAAGGAATAAAACTAGCAAAATTGCTTGCTAAAAGGGCTAATCTAAAAGGCGACTTCATTGAAACAAATCTCTATGATTTACCAAAAGTTCTCTCAAAGAAATTTGATATTGTTTATACTTCAATTGGAGTGCTTTGGTGGTTAAATGATTTAAAAGAATGGGGAAAAATCATAGCTAATTTTCTAAAACCAGGAGGGATCTTTTATATTGCTGAGATTCATCCATTCTCATCTGTTTTTGATGATGAAACAAAAGATATCAAAGACCTACAAGTCTACTATAATTATTTTCATGACCCAAAGCCTTTGGAATTTACTGTTGATGGTTCTTATGCTTCGGGAGAAGAGAAGATGGAACCTAAGAAAGAGTATGGGTGGAATCACAGCATGTCGGAAATTATTAATTCCTTGATTGAAGCTGGTCTGACTATAGAATTTCTGAATGAATATCCTTTCACAGTTTGGAAGCAATTACCATTTATGGAATGTGGCTCTGATGGTTATTATCGTTTAAAAGATCAAAAAGCGGAGATCCCTCTTCTGTTTACTTTGAAAGCTACAAAATAATTTATCTGGGGTTAATTTCATCCCCAAAAACTTTTTATTTAGCTAGATTATTTTCTAAAGTTTGTAGCAAAGTACTGATAGATTAAACTCCTAGCTAATAATATGTGGATATTACAATCGTATCTATATACGAAATGCATATTGTTACTGGGTTAAATATCGATTAAGTTATAGGAGCGCGCATATTGTCGAGTAGGAAAAATAGAGATGAGTTCAATAAAGAGATAGTTGATACACTGCAGAAAATAGTTCATCCAAAGCGATTAAATAGAATTTACGATCGAGTTATTAATTTTCAAAAATCTCAGCAACACCTTGAACATCAGAAGTACGTTTTAGGAGTAATTCAAGAATATATTAAGGAAATTGATGGTTTTCTGCAAGAATAGATTCTGTGAGGACATTTATTTCCATTCGAATCTATACCGTTTTCTATTGCTTAAAACACGCACTTCAGTGATTTCTAGTTTTATTAAACCGAAATTTGGATCTGCTGGTTCTGTAAAGTAATCCTTAAAGAAAGATATTGCTTTTGAGAGTTTTTCTTTGGTTTTCAAGTCCTCAATAACATATGCTTTTCCTGTTGCTCTTATCATTCCTTTCAGTTTTTCTCGATCATTGAATGAAAATTCAAAGTTTGCATTTTCTTTTACTTGATCCATTTTTTCTTCATAAGATCTACTTGTTAACCAGAATTCGTTATCACAATAAATAAGAGCCATTGGTCGAACTCTTGGTTGATTTTTTTCCACAGTAGAAAAGAAAACTAACGGCTTTTGTAAAAGGTGCTTTCTCACATCTTCAAATGTAAATTCTTGTTCAGTCATTTCTATCCCACAAACATTTGCTAAGTGTGTGATATAATTAAAATTAATAAGAATATACAAAAATCTAGATTAAATGTTTGATTCAGGGCAATTGATTTATTTCCTAAAGTAATTAATTCACTTTTTCTAAGTTTTTAATTAAGAATTTCTTTAAGTCATTTTAACCTTAGAGTACTTGTTGTTCACTTTCAACAATATAAGAACACTAGAAAATCCTTCATAAAATTAGTAGAATAGAATCATATCGAACATACACTCCAGACTTCGTAAAAAATCTATAAAATGAGATTTATCTGGTGGATGGGAATGGAGAAGGACCCCCTCGTCCTTCTCTTATTTGCCTGTTTTGCTTGGAATTGTATCGATTGGTTTAGTTTGGACACTTTTTGCTTTTGCCTTTTTGGTTTGTTTTGTGGTTTTCATATACTGTTTAACAGTTTTCAAATAAGCTCTATAATGAGGAGATAATCTGAGTAATTGATATCGTATTGCTGGTCTGAATATTCTTATGAAGATTTTTGCAAACGAATACCTTTTCTTTGTTTCTAGTACGTAATCAACATAGGAGTATCTTTGATATTTCAGAATTCTTTGGCTTTCGATTGTGTCCATATATCCACAGTGAAACGGTTCTTCACTGAATGCTTCTTCTGGTAAACTACCTATGCCCATTGCTTCTAACAAACGACCAACATATTCTGAATATGGAAGACGACAGCTTTCTCCTCCAGCAATATGCAAGATTTTACCCCAAACTTCGGTGCTCTCTGAAGCATTTGCCATAGCTAAACCAGTGTCTTTTGTATGACACATTTCAATAGGGGTATCCAAAGGGACCTCATACATAAGTGGATCAATGCCTTGATCCATTGGTGGAATTGCTGCAAACCTAAAAATAGTCCAATTTAATCCCGATTCTCTTATCATTTTCTCACATCTAACCTTCATCCTTGCATATTCATCATGAGGACTAGGATTGAATTCGTCAGTGACTTTTATGACATAGTCACAGCCTTTATGTCTCACATCACCATATGTTGCGACAGAAGAACTAAAAATCAGTTTTGCTTTTCTTGGCATTTTCTTTATTGCATTAATGATGTTTCTTGTTCCACCAACATTTACGGGTTCAGCTAATTCGGGTCTTTCATTAGCTAATGGGGGAATTATTGCTGCTAAATGAATTACAACATCAATTCCTTCTATAGCATCTACAACTTGTAAAGGATTTCTCAAATCTCCCCAAACAATTTCTAACTTGTTACTAAACTTCTTGAACTTTCTTGCAGTGCGTTTATTCCTTCTTGTTGGAACATCAAAACATCTTACAATATGATCTCTTTTAACTAATTCAGATAATGTACTTGAACCAACATTACCAAACGCGCCTGTGAGTAGTATTTTCACTTTTCATTTTTCTCCAATGCTTTTTTGATTCATTTTGAATCTCAGCACTATCTCACGTTTGTTCCTGTTTCTTCCGCAATGATCGGCGCTTGCAAACCAGATCAGGTCATTTCTGACAGTTGTTTTACGCTACCAGTATTGCTTGCCATTATAGAAAGAATCGGTACTTTATCCGATGTTATTATTTTTTAGCGGAATTCGATCGTTGGTAATGAGTAATTTGTAGAGGTTACTCGCAGAGGGTAAGTCCTGTCAAGTAAGACCTCTAACTATTTATTCTCTTGATGATATTTAAAGCTTTACAAACATGTAATAATTCTGTTGACAACGATTAGAAGGTTAATTTCTTATCGAAAGAACATATTTATTGCTAAGAATACTGCAGTTAACTGGGTATTGTTATGAAAATTACTGAAGTAGGCAAAAGAGGTATTGTTTTTACATTTGATGACCTCACGACAGAAGAGATGGAAGCACCAACAAATGTCTTTGTGATTATTGGTGAAAAGTATGTTTTCATCTGTGATACTTTTCTTGGACCAGGATCAATGGTAGGGGTCAAGGAGTATCTAAAGAAATATTCTGATAAAACTATCATTATTTTTAACTCCCACTACGATTGGGATCATCATTGGGGCAACTGTGCTTTTCCGGATGTAAGAATTTACTCTCATCATTTGACTCGAGATAAGATACTAGAGGAAGGAGAAAAGGGCCTTGAGACTTACAAGAAGTTTCAAAGAGGAGTGATTACAATTACTCCACCAAATACAGTATTCTATAATGCAATGTCTTTCATTGATGAAAAAGTGGACATTTTTCATTCTCCAGGACATACCGAGGATTCTAGTTCTTGCTTCGATTTAGAAAGCAATGTTTTGTTCGTAGGAGATAATGTTGAAGACCCTATTCCATACATTCGCTCAGATCTTGACGGTGTTGCTGAATATGTTGAAACGTTGGAATTATATTACATGCTTGAATTTGATAAACTCATACCAGGTCATGGTCCAATAGCAGATAAGAAGCTGTTAAAACAAAATCTAGATTATCTCAAGCATTTTCCAGAGTTAGAGAAACCAATTGATGTGAAGAAATTAGGCAAACCATACTATCACATTCATTTGCATAATTTATCGACTTTAGCAGAAGAATTGAGTAAGAAAGAACAATATGAAGATGCTATAAAGTATTATCAACAAGTTGTCGAACATGGCAAGAAGTTTGAATTAATAAAGGCCGATAGCATTAAAAGAGTCAAAGGAAAAATTGAAGAAATAAAGAAGGCAATGTCTTAGTCTTCTTTAGTAAATCTGCTATCGGATTTGGTTTTTTCATATTCTCGTTTTTCATACCAACCACTTTTGGCATTTCGAAAACAATCGAATTCCTGGAAATACGGTTTTACATCGAGTAAGGGAGTTTCATCAAGCATATCAACTCCTTTCACTTCTAATTTTACTTCATTCTTAAATGAAACAATATCTATTAATTCTACAACTGATATACCAATAGGATTCGGTCTATTTGGTGCGCGAACAGCGAATAAACCCATTATCTCTTCGCTTAGAAATGGTTTTACGAGTAATTCGAAATCTTTGCTTTTGTGGAAATGATAAATTAGAATTATATGAGAGAAATCCACAATTCCTTTGAGACCATTCATATATTTAAGCGGTAATACTACGGATCCTTCAGCTTCAGAGAATTTAGATTGAATAGGCATTCCTTCAACCGTCTTGAAAGGTGTCCTAATAACGCCAATTGGTTTGTAAACAATATCTTTCATTTTTATCCCTACAAATTCTACTATTACTACATAGAATACCCAGTATTTGGATATTTTTAATATTCATGTATGAAATATATAATAATTATCAAGAATAACTTATCGGGGAATGCAATTGAAGAGAGAAATGCTAGTAATTTCGTTGACAAGCATCTTAATTTTATCTTTGACAATAACTCTTCAAAGCCTTGTTATTTTTGAGCTTGGTAAAAAAAGTGGATTAGTGTTTGCTGATGAAGATGTTATCATAACAGTAAATGAAACCATTGCGAGTTTTTATGCAAGATATGCTGTAAAGAATTATGATGAAGTAACCAACTATTGGATTGCTTTACCTTTTGCATTAAAACCTTGGGATGTAAATTTAACAATTAATAATATCCCTTCTGATTTTTACTGGACGGTTTCTTATGTGGATTCTGAACCTTTACCTTTCGAAGCTATTAGATTTAAAGTACAAATTGAGAAAAACCAGAAATTGGATATAGAAGTTAATTATTTCAGGAATTTTGAGATTGTTGAAGAAAATAGTACAGAATATGGCTTGTTCAAGTATATAGTGGGATCAACAAAGAGTTGGAGTCAACCACTGGATTTTGCTTATTTTGAATTCTGGCAGGTAAAAAACTCAATAGAAACACTACTCGAAACAAGAGATTATTATAACTGGATGCCAGAAGAAACGTTTCTTTATTTTTACTTTAATATCATTTAAGAGATAATACCTTAATGTAAAAAAAAGGCAATATAAATGGGGTTGCTTGGAGATAAAGAATAATGTCCAAGAAGGTTTATTCTGTACTAGTAATTGGAATTATCATTACATCTTTCTTAGTTTTATCAAATGAGAAGATTAATTCAAAAGCATTTGTCGATGAAAATAATGAGACAGAAATATCCCCACAAAATATTATGTTTCCCATCTACAGATACTATGATGTAGCAGTTGGAAAAACATATGGTACAAGTTATACATTTCTTCTACTAATTAGTGGAATTGAGGTTTGGCCCGAAGGAACATTTTATTGTGAAAATACTTACATAGGAAATGAAACTTACAATAAATTACTTTTTAATAATTCATTTCTCTATATTCTGACTCTAAGCGGATTTCAAATTCTTAATTTTAGTGATTCATTTCATATGCAATTACAATCCGATTATAATGTAAATTCAACTAAAACTGTATTATCTAATAGCTTCTTCTTAAATGGAACTTATCTTTATTTAACATATTTAGAAACTGTTACTAGGGAATTCTATCTCGAAGTAATTAATGTTGAAAATAAAACAAATCCAATATTAGAAACAAAGTATAAAATAGAGGAAAAAATGGGTGACTTCTATTCAATATCAGTACAAAATCAGTATGTATATTTATTATATGAGCATGGACTTTTTTTCTACAATTTTGAGAATTTTTCAAACCCACTTTACATTTCTTATTTTAATATGAGTATAAGTGGTATTAGTAATCCTTTCTATTCTATAACATTCAAAGATAATTATACCTTAATTGGTTCACAAAATGGCTTAGTTATTTTAGATTTAAGCAATATCTCAGATGTTACACTGCATAGACATTTTACAGATGAGAAATTTTATTATATAAATGAAATTTTCTTGGGAGAAGAATATGTCTTTATAACAACATCATATGGAAAAAATATAATAGCAATAGATATGGATAATTTTCAAGATTTTGAGATTCTCTCAGTATTTACACCTAAGGTACCATTTGCTAGAAGTGTATATTCATTTTTTAAAATAGTAGAGAGTGATCTCTCTAGCAATATGATTCATGCTATTAGAACTGCAGATTATGCTGAAAGGTGCTATTATGAAATATCATTTAAAAATCCAAATAAACCAGAACAGTTGTTCCCAGGGGGGTACCTGTTTTTTGATTCTGATATTAATGAATTAATTCTAAAATCCTGTTTGATAACAGGATTACCAATTACAGTAGCTTTAATTTTGATAACAGTTTTTATGCGCAGAAAAATCAGGAAGTTAGGAAAACAAATTTCTGAATCAAACTAAAAATCCATTAGAAATCTCAAATTTTCTCTCAACTTTACTGTTCAAAAGGACAAGAATTATTTATAGGGAAAATTACATCATTCTGCTATGAACCAGCAAAGGTTTCCATACGGCAAATCTACTTTGATTAGTATTGGCTATATGACAAACAACCTTACATGGTCAGTATATAATGCATTTGTTCCGCTTTTTCTAATCTCCAATTTTTGTGTTCTCTTAGGAGAAAATGCAAAAGTAATAAACACATTAGTAGGATTAGTAATGATTTTAGATAATATTGCTGCCGTTCTCATTCAACCATATATTGGGGCTAGATCAGATAGAACATGGGTTAAGAATCTAGGTCGAAGAATGCCATTTGTTATAATTGGAATCCCTTTAGCTGCGTTTTTCTTTGGATTTATTGGTTCATTTTGGTCAACACTATGGGTTCTGCTTATAGCAGTTACTGGATTTAACATAAGCATGGCCTTTTACAAATCCCCGGTTATGAGTTTAATGCCAGACACGCTTCCTCGAGAATATCGTAGTCAAGGTTCGGGTGTTCTTAATGTTGTGGGAAGTATTGGAAGTATATCAGGACTAGTAATTGTTTCAACTCTAATAAAAGCGGGAAGAACTCCTCTTGCATTTTGGTTATTATCTATTTTAATGATAGTTTGCTTGGCAATTCTTTATTTCAACATCAAAGAGAAAAAAGATGTTGAGATTGAGGAACGTGAAGAAAGACTTGGTATTTTTTCATCTTTTAAAACACTATTCAAGGAGAAAAATAAAGTTCTTATTCTTTTGCTTTTTTCAATGTTCTTTCATACTGCGGGATATAATGTTGTTGAGACGTTTATTTCACCATATATTCAATATGTTCTGAATCCCGATAGCTATTCTGAGGTAGGAAAAGTCTGTGACATAGTAGTAGAGGGTGCTACGGGAGGGTATATCCTCGCAGCGTTTGTTGCTTTTTCTGTTCTTATGGCTTTGCCTGCAGGATTAGTTGGTAGAAGAATAGGAGCTTTAAATGCCTGTTTATTAGGACTTATGGGATTTATTGTTGCAGTCATTCCAATTACCATTATTAGTGTAACAAGTTTAGATGCCTTAAGAGACATTCTAACTTTTAGTACATCATCAACATCCCAATTTGGACCAGTAACAATAGTTTATATCGGATTAGTTATTTTGCTAGCTTTTAGTTGGTTAACGCTTTCCATTAATTCAATTGTTGTTGTTTGGAATTTCGCTCCAAGAAATAAAACCGCAACATATACAAGTTATTACTACGCTTTTCATCATCTGGCTGCAATAGTTAGTCCATTCCTAGCTGGTGGGATTTTTGATTTATTTCAGTTATATTTTAAAAGAAAAGGATGGAACGTTCCTGGCATTCGAGTACTCTTTATTTACGTCTCTTTTTGTTTTGTTATAGCATTAATTCTGTTATCAATAGTAAAGGTTCTTCGAACAAAAGAACTACGTGAAATAAAAGACACAGATGAATACGTCTTAAAAAGATTCGAAGAGAAAGAATATCCATTACTATTCTTACCAATGCTTCTTTTTGGTGTAGGTCTTCGACAAGAAAAGGCTTTGATCGACTTAAGGAAAGAGCAGAATCGAGAACGTCGAGAACTAAAACGTGAAATAAGAAAGCTAAAGAGATTGCGTAGAAAATTAAAATCAGATGTTATTTTAGGTGATTATCAAGATATAGATGAGGAACATCGATTAGCTATTATTGAGCATCTAGAATCAGGAAAAGAACTAAGAAGAGAACATCGAGAAAAGAGAAAAGAATTGAGAGATGAAATCATTAAAGAGAAAATTAAGAAAAAATTAGAAGAAGAAAGTGATCAATCAGAGTCTAAGAAAACAAAAAAAGATGATAAATAAGAATTTTAGTTATTTACGTCCTATACAGAATAAAATAGATGCTGGAGCAGATCCATATTTCAGTATATTTTGTTTAATAATTTCTTTTCTTTCCAATATCCTTTCAAACTCAGAAGATTCTTTTAATTGGACAATATCTTCTTCAATTTCCTTTATTGCAAAATTAATTAAATCTTCATTTAATGGATCTTCACATTGTTGATTATCTGAACAGAAAAAGCATTTAACATATCGTGATGATTCATATACTTTGAATTCTCGTAAATTTAATTCCTCAATTATTCCCATAATTGTCTTTTTAGTGTAAGTTTTTTGGTGATAAATACCCAACACATTATCAATTTCAGCTCCTAAAGTATGTGAGTCAATGTCAGTTTTTTGAGCTTCAGTTTGATCCCCATCACAAAACATTTCTTGAATAATGAAGTAGCCACCTGGTTTCAAAACTCGTTTCATTTCAGCTAAAACCTCATTCATGTTTTCTAAATGATGAAGAGAATTTGCTAAACTAACAAAATCGAATTTATTATCATCAAATTTTAATTTTTCAGCATTCATTAGATGAATCTTGATAGATTTTCCCGCAAGATTTTTCTTTGCTTTTTTTATTTCTTTTTTGTTTGAATCAATTCCAGTAAAAGACTCATAATCCTTTAATGCATCAATTAACATTGCAATGAAATCACCATCACCAGAAGCTACATCTAAAACATTGCCACCTGAAATGGTTTTCATTATTTTAGCAATTTCAACTGCTCCAGATTTTAATAGATTTGAAGGAACTACTCCCATCTTGAAACCTCATAGATCATTATCTAGATATGAAATAAAAAACTTAATACAAATCTATTAAATTAATTTTGAAATTTAATTATTTTATTAAGCTATTGTCAAGATTTTGATGATGTTACTGAGAGAGAAAAAAATCAATAAGAATTACTACCTTTAAATAACTAGTTGTAAAAAGTATCATAGATGTTATTTTGATGTTTGAGTATTGTTGGGTGCTGAAACAGAGATGTCCGATGTAGAGTTTGCAATTGTTATTGAGAATTTAGTGAAGAAATATGATGACTTGATTGCTGTTAATGATGTTTCTTTTAAAATTAAAATGGGAGAAATTTTTGCTTTCTTAGGACCTAATGGTGCGGGGAAAACTACGACTGTAGAAATCCTAGAAGGGATAAGGAAGAAAACAAGTGGGAAAGCATATGTTCTTGGCAAAGATATTGATAAGCGGAAGGAAATGGATAGTCTTAGAAAAATAATTGGTACACTACCTCAAGAATTTAGCACTCATGATAATCTAACTGTGACAGAAAATCTGAAATTTTGGAGTCGAATGTATCCAAAAAATTTACCGATTGAACAGCTTATAGCTCTTGTAAAATTAGAAGATAAAGCAAAAACTAGATGTAAAAATCTCTCCGGGGGATTAAAAAGACGTTTGGGAATAGCAATTTCCTTAGTTAATGATCCTGTTCTGGTCTTTTTAGATGAACCAACCACAGGTCTTGATCCTCGCGCTAGACGAGAAACCTGGGAAGTTATTGAGGATTTAAAGAAGCAAGGTAAAACAGTCTTTCTTACGACCCATTATATGGAAGAAGCACATGTATTGGCTGATACTGTAGCAATCATACACAAAGGAAAGATTATGGATATTGGCACTCCAACACAATTAATAGATAGACATGGTGGAGAAAACAAAATTGTTGTTCGTTGTAATGATCAGGAGACTCGAGACAAAATCCATGATTTATTGTTTACTTATGGTCCATTAGAGAATGAAGATGGAGATATTGTAATTTCTGCTAAAAAAGGCATCTTATCAAAGGTTGTTGACCTTCTAGATGAAAACAAAGTGAATTATACTGATATAGTTACACAGAGACCAACTTTAGAAGATGTGTTTCTTAGCCTCACTGGTGAGGTTCTTGTTGTAGACGAAAAAATTAGTGAGAATGCCTAAGGAGAATAAGAAATGAGTGAAGAAACATTTGGTAAAAGAATTATTCTAAGCACTCGTCGAATATGGGGTATTCTATCAACTACGGCTATGGATTGGACAAGATCTGGCCCTGCACTCTTTTTCACTTTCATTTATCCGATTGTTATGATTCTATTATTTGGATACATCTTCGGTGCTGGAACTGATGATAGTTTGTATGCTTTGAATTATCTAAATGATGATGTCTACCAAATTGGCGATCAAGTTTATTCACACAATCCTGCGAGTGTATTACTTGAGAATCTGGGATTAGATAATGAGACGTTAGGCAATGCGCTTAATCTTAGACTGGTAGAAGCTGAGTTTAACAGTACAACACTCCCATCAGAGTGGATGAAATCAAATGATATCCCATATTTATTCTTTATACCATCTGGTTGGTCTGCAGCAGTCAACGAATCAAAAATTAATGCGACAGCACTTGCAGCTAACATTGAATACTATTATGATCCTTCCCATGTAAGCTCATTTGAAGTGCAAAGCATACTTGGAAATGTTCTTCAAGAAATGAATTTGCAAGAATTTGGCATACCAACTATGCTAGGTGTGGAAGTAACAACAACTCCAGAAAGAGAAGGCTTGGATTACATTGATTTTTATGTACCTGGAATCATAATGGTTACTATTTCAACCTCAGGAATGATGGGATTAGTAAGCATATCAACTTCTGAAAGGTTATCTGGTTATACGTTTAAGTTGGCAGCTTCCCCAATTAAAAAATGGGAATGGGCAACAGGTCACTTGTTATGGCAAGCAATAATGGGAATTATTGTAGCTATTCTAACAGTTCTAACAGGTTGGATTGCTTTTGACTTCAATATGAAAACAATTCATCCTCTGATGATCCCAATATTGATTTTTGGTTCAATGACTTTTGGTGGTATTGCTTTAATTATAGCTCGGTTTGTAAAACGACCAGAAGCAGCAATGGCAGCCACTATGTCATACGTCTTTCCACAGATGTTTCTTTCAGGAGCAATATTTCCATTAGAATCTTTACCAAAGTATATGCAGATAATTGCACAGACATTCCCATTGTATTATATTAGTGAAGCTTTAAGATCAACAATGCTTGAGTCAACCTTCAATAACGTCTGGTTGCCTTTTGGAATAACAATTGCTATGGGCGTTGTTTTCTTTGTAGTTGGTTCTATCATTACAGTTTGGAGAAAAGATTGAGGAGGAAGACTTATGGAAGAACCAAAGAAAAAACCACGAAAACAAAATGCTATTGCTCTAGAAATACGCTTATCATTTCGACGAATAGGAGCATATATTTCAGCAGCTTTAAGAGATTTTAGCAGATCACCTTTAACAATATTCTTTACAGTTGCTTACCCACTCATTCTAATTTTGTTATTTGGAGCGATTTTTGGTGATGAAGGTGTTGTGGGAGCATCCTACAATCTTTATCTTCAAAGCGGAACTGATGAGGGATTTCAAATTTCTCCAACTGAACATCTAAATTTTACAGATGATTTCACTAATATTATCCAAGAAATAAAGAGAAATGACAGTGAGCTTCTCTTTCAAGTTCACAATATTCCACTTAAGGATGAAAATAGCAATACGATTAACGCGGGTCAATATCTTGAAGAAGTTGAAGGATATATTGCGTTAGTTATTCCAAGTAATTTTACTCAAGAATTATTGTTTAATCCTCCTACTAATTTAACAATAATAATTGATGAAAACTCACAACAAGCCGGCATAGCTTATGAGATTCTTAGTAGTGTTGTCTATCATTTCAATTTAGGAATTGCAGGTTATAATGAAACTAAGATTGGCATGAGTATAACAGATATTTATTTGGAAGAACAAATTGAATACTTCGAATTCTTGATACCTGGTGTAATTGGGATAGCTATAATGAATAATGGAATAATGGGTACAATTAATCGTTATTCATATTTTGAACGGAAAGGATTCTTTAGAAAATTATCAACATCACCCATGAAAAAGAGAGATGTTGTTATTGGCGAAGCAAGTTGGATTTTCATTCAAGGATTAATTTCAATTATAATTATCTTACTTGTCGGTTGGCTTGCTTTCAAAATTGCTGATCGGGATTTCAGGTGGATTATTGATATTCTAGATTGGAAGATACTTCCAATAACCTTGTCTGCAGTTTTGAATTTTACTGGTTTAGGAATGATTGGAGCCAGACTAACTAAAACTGCTGGTGCAGCATCTGCAGCTGGGAACTTCCTTTCAATTCCAATGATGTTTCTCAGTGGGGCATTTTTCGAAGTAGCTCATATACCAGTAATTAATGTTATATCCAAAATGCTACCTCTAACCTATATTGTAGATGCATTACGTGCTTCATTGATTACAAACAATATCAATTTAGCTTGGATTAATATCGGAATTAGCTTTGCATTTGGTATTGTAATCTTCATTATAGGCATCTTTGTTACGAAATTAAAAGAATAATTAATAATTCACGAATATTAGGTAATTATATTAATTATTTAATATTCATCTAATTTTTTAACAATTCATCTAATAAGCTGGTAGTTTTCTCTAGATAAAAATCCCTTAGGATTCACGGTTTTTTTCAGCTAAACTTGCCTAAAGAACGCGACTTTTATATTACGAAAGTAAGAACATATTGAAATCGATTTTTATCAATGGTGGTAGGAAAAAATGAAGCCGGTAAGTTTATGCTTAGTTCAAATGGGTGACAAGGGTCTTGAGTTAGTCAAGGCACATCCCAATGTATTACCAAAACAAGTTCTCAATGAAATCACTTACAAATCGATGCCAATGGGCGCTAAACCAGGCGAGTTCTCTTCTGCAACAGTAGGCGACCTATATTACTCAAGTTATGTTTTCTCTTTACCAAGAGAAGACTCTCGAGATAATATTGCAGCCATAATTGCAGTTTTTAATAACATGAAATACAACATCGAAGGAATTCGCAAAGTATTTTCATTCATCATTAAAGAACTCGACACTAATAAACTCTTGAAAACTGATATTGTTGAAGAAATTATGCCAAACCTGTACAAAGGATTCGATAGTGGGCATATTAAAATCAAAATCAGTTCAATTGCAACTATAGACATTGACTTTGCAGAAAAAGAAGAACCAGAAGAAAAAGATTGTACAAATGATCTTGAAGACGATCTTTGGCGATAACACAGGAGAATAATTAACTTGTCATTCCTAAGAAATCTATTTAGACGACGAATGAGAGAAATTGACATTACTGTTTGTGGTCTAGCAAATGCAGGTAAAACGACAATTGTAAAGTATTTAGAAACTGGTAGATTCGTAGAGACACAACCAACTATGGGAATCAATCGTGGAGAGACGATCCAATTCGAAAAACTTGAAATTAATATCTTTGATTTGGGTGGACAGGAAGATTTTCAGGTTTTATGGCCTGAAGTAAATGAGAAATCGGATGGAGTTGTTTTTGTTGTAGATAAAAATGATATTATGAATTTTAACACTGCAAAAGAGACATTTCATAATATTATTGACACTCAAATTAACAAAGATGTAGTGGTTCTAATACTATTACATAAATGCGATGTTCTGAACGGAATGGAACGAAATCGCTTCATCAAAGAATTTGGCTTATTAGAATTGCCTTACAAATGGGCTTGTTATGAGACATCTGCTAAAACTGGCGAAAATATCTTCGAAAGTTTCAGATGGTTTTTTGAACAATTAAAGGAAGAGGTGTAAAAAAATGGTAGCACTAATACAACCCGGATTAACTTGGACCTATATAGTATTTTCATGGTTAACAACAGGTCTTACTATGGGACTTGTTATAGCATTATTCAATAACTTCTTACGTAAGAAAACAACTGGAACGCTAATTCTTTTTACAGCGTATTTCATCATAGGTGCAGCTGCAATTTTAGGTGCACTTGTTTATACATTACAAGCAGCTGATTTAAATGAGATTGTACCAAGATCATTGCAAACTATTACAACCTTAGCACCGCAAATAGGATTAGTTTTGATCTATATTTTTTCATGTAGACATATCTTAAAAGATAATGAAGTTGTTAAAGCACTAACCATTATGATCGTTTCATTCATCCTAGGCCTTGTTTTCAATATATACCTCTTTGGAATTCTTGAGATTACAAGTCCTATAAATTCTGATTTCCTTTGGGCAATCTCAACAAATAATCCAACTGCAGATCTTGAAAACATCTCAGTAAGTATTTTAGCTGTCTTCTTAGTTGTAATACAAATTTACATAAATGCCCGAATTTTCATTAGAGCCTTTGTTTTATCAAGAAGAACTGACAAAGAAATCCGAAAAAGAGGTTTGCTTTTGATTGCCTGGGGTCTAGTTATATACTTACTAGGTGGATTAGTTATTTCATTAGAAATTGCTGTTCCTTGGGCGAATGCCGCGATTCCTTTAGTTTTCTGGATGCTCAGAAAAATAATGTTTCTTACATCATATGTACTCCTTTACCTTGGCTGGATTATGCCTGATTGGTTTAGACGGCGCATACGTGGTAAAACTTGGTTTGAAATGCGATACAAAGAAATTAGCAGATTTGTACAATAAAAAATAGAATTCTCAGTTCTTTTTTAATCTGAGAATCTCTAGAATTTTTTTTTCTTTTCTAATAATCAAAATTTTTTCTTGTCTTGTACTCTGCATGTAAAAGTAATTAGCTTTTTATATTTTAATTTTCAACTTTGTTACGATGACTTTATATAGGAAATTGTCTGATACCTTTTCGCTCGGAAATTAACTCTTTTGAGCAGTTTTGAGTGTTGACCTAGAACTCGGTTTTTGAGTTTCAAGTATAAAAAATGAATTTGAATTTAAGCAACCAGCAAACGGTTGTGAGATAATATGGTGATTGAAGTGAATAAACGAAAAGTCAATCTAAAATTTGAAGTAAAAAAAGTGCTTGAACGACCGGGAATGGAAATTCCATCAAGAATGAACTTAAAATAAGAAAATAAAACGGAGCTAATAAAATGAATCAAAGAAAAAATTTAGTTAAAAAGAATATTCGCAGAGAGATTGAGAAAGCGCAAATAGAAGGTGCTCTAATCAATTATAGATTTAACATTAATAGATAAAACAGCTTTAAACAGCTCAAAACTTTGTTATGATTAATGAAAAATTGATCATCAATCACCGCTGTAAATGCTTCGGCTCGAGTAAGAATGCTGATGGCTATTAAGGAATCATCAGAGATCAAGATATGGTGCCTGCTCTGCAGGTATCAAAACTTGATAATAAAAAAAAAGAGTGTTAATGGTTACCCATTAACGATAAACTTCTACTTCTCTTATTGGAAAGCCTTCAGCTTCTAATCTTCCTATTCTAGTCAATTCAGATAGGATACTAATTGCATTTATAGCTACGGTGACATAGATGATTATTTGTAGTACGAGGAATGTTGTATCTTGAGTCCACCACCACCAATCAACATTGTTGACTAGCCAATTGATTAATTTCAATACTTCTTGATGGAATCCATCGTATTCAAAGATTGTTCGTATTAATGAAAGCCACAATGGGATGTAGGCTGCTTTTGGAAGAACGCTGAGAAACATTAAACCTTGCTGTAGTCGTAAGAGTCTACCAACTAATGCTTGTAGGAATCTGATTATTCCTATTGCTAGTGAGATTCCACCAAGAATTACT
The DNA here is from genome assembly GCA_013166835.1 of Promethearchaeati archaeon. Lineage (GTDB taxonomy): Archaea > Asgardarchaeota > Heimdallarchaeia > JABLTI01 > JABLTI01 > JABLTI01. The sequence goes on from JABLTI010000010.1 coordinate 25,536, forward strand.
AACCAATATCTTAGTGGTGAGGTACCCATGAAATCAAACAATGGTAGGAAAGGTAACACTACAAGAGCAGTTCCAAAAACCATTCCAGTAATGCCTTCAGACAAGTAATTTCGTCCTAAATCACGTTTGTATTTCACAACTCTTTCAGGTCTTGTTTGTCTTTCTTCTTTGATTACTCTTGGTTCTTTGATTATGATCGTTTCTTTAACAATCTGTGGTTTTTCAGTTTTTACTACAACCATGGGAGCAGCTATAGGTAATATTGTTTCAGTTGAAGTTGGTTCTGAGACGGTTTTAACCGCAGCATCTGGTTTTATTTGAGTTGCGTCTATTGTTTCCTTTGGTCTGGTTTCAAAAAACCTTCGGACTGTTGATGGTAATCTTGATGTAAATCGACTAAAGTCATCTGGGAGATATCCTTCCTTTGACAAGTAAACGAATTGTAAAGTAATGAGAATCAAAGCAATTGCAAAACTAACTGCGATTCCTTGAAAGAAGCCACCAAAAACTTCTCGAGCGGTTGTAGCTCCAATAATACTAAATAACATACCTATAAAATTAAAACCTACTAATACAGCACCTACAATAATTAGGATCTTAGTATATAATGGGAATAACTCTTCAGTAATGAAGTATTTTGGTTTTCCACGTCGTTTGTATTCACCTGCAATCTTGCCGGGTGAACCCATTTGTTCTATTACTAATTCTATTTGTTCTTCTGAAGGTTCTCCACCTTCGGCTAGTTCTGTTGCACGGTCCCAAATATGAGTCTCTAATTCCTCTAAAATATCAGCAATATTATCTTTTTCATCTTTTAACCAAAACGGTAATTTCCTTTCAACTTCATCAAGAAAAGTCTTAATCAATTCTTGGCGTCTATCAGAATCATTATCGTAATTGTTATTTTCGTTACTCATTTTTTACTCACCTTGTGCTTTTATTTCTTCAATATATAACCCACATACTTCACAGAATTTTGCGAAATCATCAAGCTTGATCTTGTTTGCACAATTTGGACAATACATGAACCTATCTTCAGGTAACACGATCTGGTAGTCCATTAAGGGGGACATCGCTTCTAATAATTTAGCGAAAAAACCAGACATATGATTTAGCAATTTTATTCCTTCCTCTGTGAGAATATAGTATTTTCTTGGGCGACCACCGAGCTCCTTTTTATCTGAGGATAGCACTCCATCTTTCTCCATTTTTCTTAATAATGGATACAATGTTCCTTCTTCAATTATCATGACATTTTGTGTTTCTTCTTCTAGTTCCTTTAAAAGTTGGTATCCGTAGATTCCATCTCTTGGATAACGTTTGATTATTTGTAACACCGCTACTGTTGAAATCCCACGTAGAAGCTCTGACTCAAAGCTTTCCACATAGGTTCTGAAGTGATCAGTTCCGATGAGTGCTTCCGGATGAAATGTTTTTACTTTTTTTAACACTCGTTATCACCATTTTTTGTGTTTTTTTGTAGTATTCTCGGAACACTATCCGAGTAATACTATAATACACATAGTATATCTCATATATAAAGCTAGCTTTTAGCACGGAAAAAGCATACGAGAAAAGTTTTAATGAAAAAACTAAGCAAGAAATAGTATGCGCTTTCTGGCTATTGCGGATACACACCTAGGATACGAGACTGGGAAAACATCACAAGCAAGGAAATTCGTATATGAGCGAATGTTTGGGGTGTTTGAAGAGATAGTACAAATAGCAAAAAGAGAGAAGGTTGATTATATTCTACATGGGGGGGATATTTTTAATCGAAGCAAACCAAGAAAGAAAGTAGTAGCAAAAGCATATAAAATCATAGAGCAAATACTTGCAGAAGATATTGGTTTTATTATTGCACCAGGGAATCATGAAAGATCCATTTTACCGGATACACTACTAAGATTTCATCCAAAAAGTCATTTCTTCTCCGACTTTGCAGTGATAGATTTAGGAGACTGTGCTCTAATTGGTTTTCCTTATTCAAACAACATTTCGAAGTTGATTGATGATAAACTAACTCAAGTTTTAAAAGAATTTGAAGGAAAACCTTGCTTAATCTTGTGTCACCAATTATTTGATGGGGCAGAATTTGGTCCACATAAATTTAGATTTAATATTAATCATGGAGCAATTGATCCTTTGTTGTTTCCTGAAAGTATAAAATTAATCGTTTCCGGTCATATTCATCGAGCTCAATCATTAATGAATGGTTTTGTTGTTTATCCAGGATCAACTGGACGAACTAGTTTTATTGAAATAATTGAACCTAAAGGGCATTTACTAATCGACTTAGATGAAAAGCATTTACATGTTGAATTTAAGGAAATAGCATCAATACCAATGAATGTTATCGAGAAGAATCTTATGAACGAGGAATTTAATATCAATGACTTAAAAGAGAAAATAGAAAGCGGTATGATTAGAACACTTATACGTTTGACAGGTCGCGCACTAACAACTGACGAAGTAGAATCTTTGCATAATATGTTTCCATATAAACAGTATCCATTACTAACGATAAATCCCCGTTTCCCAAATCAAGTGCTAAAACCACTTTATGAAGAAAATTTACTGCCATTTAATTCTCCGGAATTCTCAAAGAGCTTTAAGAAATAAGGTAATTTAATGGTCATTTTTGCCCATTTTTCTTTTAATAAATGACCAATCTAAACAGTAATGCAGATTAATCCAGGTTCGACATGATGAGAATATAATTCAAATTTAAATAAGATTAATAAAAACAACCAAACATATTGGTTAGAATCAGAAAAAAAATTGAAAGATATTGATGTGAAAGGTATGAGTAGTTTTAAGGAAACAATTGAACAACTCGAGCCTGAGAAAATCATTGATAAAGCTCTTAAACTCGGTGCTTCTTACGTTGATGTTCGTTATCATCTTAATAACAATGAGCAGATACGAGTTGAAAACAAAACTCTCGAAGATTACAAATCACAAAGCTTTGGTGGTTTGGGTTTACGTGTAGTGCATAATGGGGCAGTTGGTTTTGCTTCAACAAGTGATTTGTCTAAAAATAGTATAGATAAAACTCTTCAAGAAGTGCTAAAATTAGCTAAATCATTTAAGAGCAATAAAGGTAATTTTGCAGATACAAAAACCGTGAAGCTTGATAAAAAAGTTTCAATGAAAATTGATCCAATAGACATCTCTCCTGAGGAGAAAGTCAAATTACTTATTGAAACTAATAAGGCAGCGTTAATTAGTGATGAAATAAAGAATGTTATAACCATAATGGGTTCATCATTAGATTATAGATACTTCTTGTCATCCCATGGAACACAGACAACTGTTGAAGTGCCTTTAATTGGTATTGTTGAAATTTCTGTTGCAGCATCTAATGGTAAAATGGAATCGATGATTCATGGACATGGTGCTTGCAGTGGTTTTGAATTTGCAAAGAAAAGAGACTGGAATGATTTCTCAGTAGATTTATCTGAACTAGCTTTGCGTTCTGTGCAAGCAAAAGCTCCTCCTCCAGGAACTTATCCTGTTGTGGTTGATCAAAGACTCGTAGGAATTTTGGTTCATGAAGCTTTTGGACATGCTGCAGAAGCGGATTTAGTATTTACTGGAACTTCTACTCTTAAGGATCGTTTAGGAGAACAATTAGCAAGTGAACAAGTTACAGTCATCGATGAAGGAGTAGTTGACGGTGGCTTTTATATGCCTACTGATGACGAAGGTACTCCAAAAGGAAAGACTGTTATTTTAGATAAGGGTGTGCTAAAAGGCTACATGCATGATAGAAACTCAGCCCATGTATTGTCAGTAACTCCAACTGGCAATTCAAGAGCACAAGATTTTGAAAACCAACCACAAGTTCGTATGACTAATACCTACATAGATGATGGAAAATATGAATTCGATGAATTACTCGAAGGAATAAAAGAAGGCATCTATATCAAAAATAAAGGATCAGGTGGAGGTCAAGTCGAAGTTGGAGCTGGTACATTTACTTTTAACGGAGGAGAAAGCATCATGATACGAAATGGTGAATTAGCAGAACCTGTTAGAGGCGTTGTTATCAGTGGAGCCATTCTTGATACTTTAAAGACAGTTGATGCCGTTGGTAATGATCTATCAATTTCAACTAGCTTTTTTGGCGGTTGTGGTAAGGGAGGACAAACTGCGAAATGTGGTTTCGGTGGTCCTCACATCAGAGTACAAAAAATGACAGTTGGAGGAAGATGAAAAATGGATTTTGGTGAACTAGCAGTTAAGAAAGCATTAAAAATTGGTGCTGATGAAGCAGAAGTCTATATTCTTAAAAAGAATATTACAAAAGTCGATTTTTCTTCTGAAATTGAAATGTTCAAGAATACTGATACTCTAGGTATCGGTGTGAGAGTTGCTGTTGGAAAGAAACTAGGTCTTCATGCAACATCTATTCTTACAGAAGATGAAGTTCTTGGGGCAGTCCAAAAAGCTGTTAATATTGCAAAAGCTACCCCCGAAGATCCAAATTGGAATGGCTTTAATAAAAAATTTGGAGAAACATCTGTTACAAAGAATTATGATAAAACTCTCGAGAGTTTAGAATATGAGGCTATCATAGATAAAATAATTGGTGGCATCAATAGGGCAACTGAAAAAGATAGAAAAGTAAAGGTTACTCGAGGAACTTTGTACTTGAATCGTGGGGAAATATCAATTACTAATAACTACAATGATTCTCTCACTTACAAAGGAACAGCAATTTCTTCATACATGATGACAAAAGCTATAGAAGGTGGCGAAAGCACTGGAGCTGAAGGTCAAGATGTACGTTTCTGGAAAGACTTAGATTATAATAAAATCGCAGACTATGCAGCAGAACAAGCTCTAAAACACCTAAAAGCAAAAACAATTGAAAGTACCAAATTGCCAGTAATTATGAAAAACAAATTCGCTTGTTTCATGTTTGGAATGATGATTGGAAGCAATGTAAATGCCGAGAACATTCAGAAAGGTCGTTCAACCTTTGCTCCGAAATTAAACACACAAATTGCAGATGAAAGAATAACAATAACTGACGACGGAACCATGCCTGGAGGATACAGAACACGACCATTTGATAGTGAAGGTCATCCTACCCAGAAAACAAGTTTAATTGAGAAAGGAGTTCTCAAGAATTTTCTATTTGATAATTATAGAGCAATGAAAGCAGATACAAAATCAACAGGTAATGCTCGTAGAGATTACTTCCAGATCCCCGCTCCTTCTTTGAATAACTTCATAATAAAACCAGGAACAACAAATTTAGAAGATATGATTAAAGATACAAAGAAAGGCTTCTTCATTGACAGAACTATTGGCGAATGGCTTTCCAGACCAACAAGTGGTGAAATGAATGCTACTGTAACACATGGATTTCTAATCGAAAATGGCGAACTTACTCAACCAGTAAACAATGTAATTGTTGCTGGTAACTTCTTCGAAATTCTCAAAGATAAAATTGATACTATTGGTAGCGATGTTGCAAACAATGATCACACGTATAGTCCGGCAATAAAAATTTCAGAAATGACTATTGCTGGAAAATAGTTAATCATCTTAGTCCCATTTGGGACTTTTTCCTTTATTTTTTCAATAAATACTAGTCTTACAAAAAAATAAAAACCATGTTGTATTATCTGGTTCTAGGTGTATAGAATGTCAACAAAACATAAACCATCTACTACTGAACTCATTACATTAGGTTTTACTACTAATGCTAAGATTTCTCCAACCGGTGATAAGGTTGCTTTTATTTCAATGAAACCTGATTGGAATAAGAATCAGTATGAAAGATTATGTTTCATTAATGATAAAAATGAGGACAAAACTTACCAATTAACAAGATCTGGTTCTGTAAGTCAAATCGAATGGATCAATAATGATTCGATAGCAATTTTAAAGCATGAAGCAAATGAGAAAGAAAGCGGGAATCAAATTTATATTTTTGATAATTTAATTGGCGAACCATGGAAAGTTACCAATCACAAAAATGGCATAAAAAATTTCAAACTATTCGCTCAAGGATTACTTTACTTAGCAAAAAACCCAGATAAACATGAGAAAAAAGATCGCAAGAATAAATTCGGATCCTATGTTTATTTTGAACATGAGAAAAGCGCAAGTGCATTGTATTTTGTTGACTTAGAAAAAATGTTTGTATATCAGAAGGAAAAGAAAAACAAAACAGAGGATGAAACGAAAGATCTAGTAAAACCAATTATTGAATTAAGCAAATTATTAGAAGAACCACTTTCAATATTGAATTACATCCCTTCAAAACAAAATGATGCTATTTTTTTGAATTGTAGACTTCGTGATGATTTGGTCTATATTTCCGAGACAAGTAATTATTGTATAAAGATTGATCCAAAAAAAGCAATTGATATATATCTTTCCAAAAAGAAGGAAAAGAAAGACAAGAACAAAAAAGACAAAGAGGAAGATAAGAAAGAAGAGGAAGATTTGTCTTATCTTGGTGAGATCCAGAAGTATGCGTTTCCAAAAGAAACATATGTGATAGATAGTTCACCAAAAGGAACTAAATTACTTATTAGTATGAATGAAAGAGATAATATGTTCTATACCCAAGGAGATTACTGGATTCTTGATTTAGCAAAATGGGAGGATTTAGTAGAATCCGAGGAAATTGCTGATAAATTTGTAAAAATTACGAGTGAGCTAGATCGCATTCCATTTGGTGGTAAATGGGTGAGTGATGGCATCGTATTTTCTTACGCAGATGGTACAAAATCAAAAATCGCAAAGACTACAGAGACAGGAAAAATCACTGTATTGGATTTAGAGGGATATATCCACAAAATGTATAGCGGATTCGATATCTCTCAAAGTGGTTATTTGTGTTTTTTAGGGAACACAGCTAAGAAAATAACTGAATTATTTGTTACAGGAAAATCAATTAAGTCAAGTAATTTAGAGCTCAAGCAAATAACAAATCACAATGATGAAGTAAAAACATGGGATTTTGGAACAATAGAGACAATCAGATGGAAAAGCAAAGATGGAACAGAAATTGAGGGTGTTCTTAGAAAACCATCGAATTTTGACCCTAAAAAGAAATATCCACTTGCTTTTATTATTCATGGAGGACCACAATCATTTGATCCTGAGAGTCTTTTAGAGTATAGTGAAGTTCTTTACTATCCATCCGTACAATTTGCTAATAAGGGGATTCTTACCCTGAAAGTAAATTATAGGGGTTCAATTGGAAAAGGACAAGCTTTTCTTGAATTGAATAAGGATAATCTTGGTGTCGGAGATCTTTGGGATCTTGAAAGCGCTATTGATTATTTAGATAAAAAGGGCATAATTGATACAAGTAAAATTGGATGCATGGGTTGGAGCCAAGGAGGTTATATCTCAGCCTTTATTGGCCTTCATTCAAAACGTTTTACAGCAGTTTCTGTCGGTGCTGGTATTGCTGATTGGTATACTTATCACATTTGCAACGACATTCCTCAATTCACTACTCACTATTTGTCTGGTTCTCCTTTCCGTGATAGAGAGCTTTATGAGAAAACAGCACCAATTAGTAAAATCAAAGAAGCCCAAACACCAATGCTAATTCAACATGGTGAAGTCGATCTTAGGGTTCCTGTTGCTAATGCAAAAGAGCTTTATCGAGGATTAAAGGAAATGAATGTTCATGTTGAATTATTTATTTATTCTGGAATGGGTCATCCAATAACTAAACCTCGAGAGAATCGAGCCATTGTACATCAGAATTTGAATTGGTTTAGTCACTATCTTATAGGTGAAGAGTTAGATTTATTGGATGAGAAAGAAGAAGAAAATTAATTTCTTCTTTTCATTTCTTAAAAGCTAAATAACCACTTCAGACCATCATTAAAACTTGGTTCAACAACACTTCTATGATGTTTGTTTTCATATAATTGAAAATCAAAATGCATGTCGGTATAATTTCTCTCTAATAATCGTGATTTTAATCGTTCATAACTTTCTACCAAGATAGTTAATTCATCTCCACCAACACTAATTCGTATATTAATTGCCAGGGAACCATTGGTTTTCTCAAAGAGAGCATATTCTTGATTCAAAAGATATTCATTATGGTAAAAGGTTGTGGGACTGACAATTAAGAAATTTTTAAACAATGAGATATTATTTAGTTCAGATTCAAAGAGTGAGAAAAGTGAGAAATATGATCCATACGAGTGACCAATGATTGTTCGACCATATGTAATATTAGTTTTAAAATCAACAGCTACTTTTGGTATCAATTCATCCTTAATGAAAGAATAAAATTTCAATCCTCCTCCTGAATTCATCACAAACCAAGGATCTGCAGGATAAAGATAATCTCTTTCTCGATAATTCTTGGTAGGATAACCAATCGCAACTAAAATTGCTTCAGGCATATCTCCAGCGTCAGCATATCTAGAAATAATACCTTTTACTCCACCATCACTTATTCTCCAATGTGATCCATCAAAATACCAATCTCCATCTAGCAAATAAATAACTGGATATCTTTTCGAGTCGCTCGGATTGTAATTACTTGGTAGTGCGACATAAATTTGGTAGTTATCATCGACATTATGAGAATAAAACAAACCGGGAATATTTTGTTCTTTGTTTGGATTGCTTCTGAGAACAACTTGCATAAAAGTAAATGAGCTTGTAAGTATGAAAACAGCGCCAACAAGTACTACAGCTAGTTTCAAACCGTTAATTATTCTGGTTGAACCTTTCATCATTCTCAACTATAATTATAACATATGTCTAGTAAATATGTGTTTATCCCATAATTACAGATTTAATTGAAGATGTGGTTTAATAGTCAAAAAAAATCAGACTAAAACTTTTTGAAGACTATTTCATAAATATAGAAGGCGATAGTCAATGGAAATTAAAGTTTCTTTATTACCAGAAGAAAAAAGAGGTTCTGTGCCGGAGGATGAAAGCCAATTAGGTTTTGGTAAGATTTTTACAGATCATATGTATACGACTTTCTTTAAGGATGGCAATTGGCGAGAATCTTGTATCGAACCATTTGGACCTTTTGTGTTATCACCAGCAGCACTTGTGTTGCATTATGGTCAAGAGATTTTTGAAGGCATGAAAGCATTCCGTCAAACAACTAAAAAAGATGTTTCTCTTTTTCGTCCAGAGAAAAATGCTGAACGAATGAAAGATTCAGCAAAACGCATCTCTATGGCGCCCTTACCTGAAGATCAATTTCTTGATGCACTTCACAAATTAATAAACATTGAAAGAAAATGGGTGCCACACAATCCCGGAACTTCATTATACATTAGACCTACTATGATTGCTACTGAATCACTTTTAGGACATCGTAAATCAAATGAATACCTTTTTTATATTATTTTAAGTCCAGTAGGACCATATTTCAAAGAAGGATTCAAGCCAATAAAGATCTATGTAGAACCTAAATTTGTTCGAGCAGTAAAGGGAGGTGTAGGTGAAGCAAAGACAGGAGGAAATTATGCTGCTACTCTTCTTGCTATGGATAAGGCATATGAGGTTGGCTGCAGTCAGGTGATGTGGTTGGATGCCTCAGAACACAAATATATCGAAGAAGTTGGAACAATGAACCAATTTTTTGTTCTTGATGATGTTGTTTATACTGCCCCAATTGCAGGTACAATCCTAAAAGGAGTAACACGAGAGAGTGTTATTACTTTAGCGAAAGATAAGGGATACAAAGTAAAAGAGGAATTCCTCTCAATAGATACTGTGACTGAAGCTATTGATAGCGGGAATCTAACTGAAGCTTTTGGAGCTGGTACTGCAGCATCAATTGCACCTGTAGGAGAACTCCATTACAAGGATAAGAAGTATTTAATAAATAACTACGAGGTTGGACCAGTTTCTAAAGATCTTTATGAAACATTAATAGGCATTCAGTATGGGCGAATTGAAGACCCTTACGGATGGAACGTGGTAATATAATAGGTATAAATAATCAGATTACTAAGAAACTAAATAGAATGGGATTTGTTAAATTCTATATTCCTTTTCAGTTTATATGAAAAGGTGGGTAGGAAAATGGAAGTTGGTGCTTCATTTAATCGAATTCACAAAATAAGAAAACAGAGTATAGTATATCTTATTCTTCTAGTAATAGTAATCCCAGTATTTACTCACAAACAGGAATTTACTACAGATTCAATTCCTAATACTAAAGATGAAAGACTTTATGAAACAGCTCAGTCTAGCGTTTTGGCTAATTTTTCAATCATCAACAACGATTTCAATATTTTTTATAAGGACATAATCATTAAAGACGATTTAGCGATTATTAATAATAAATTCTCAATCATAATCTACAATATTACTAAACCTGAAGAACCAAAAAAATTGAGTGAATCAATCAAATGTATTAGTGAAATTTTGAAGATGGAAGTTGATGGGGATACTTTATTTATTGGATTTAATTTTGATCTATCTACTAGTTATATGACGAAAATACAAGTGTATAATATTTCTGATCCTACTATAATAGAACCAACAGGTTGCTTTCTTTACTATAATTTTCAGGATTTTGTAATAGAAGATGGTTTTGGTTATATTGCAACAATTAGGAATAGAATGTTAATCATTAATGTTCAAGATCCAACAAATATGCATATTGTTGGGGAACTTGGTGGTTTCTCAAGTATTTCCTATAATATAGATGTCGAGGGTAATTGTTCAATCCTGTATGCAAATGAATACTTTGATCCGGTTTTGTTCGTCGATGTTTCTGATAAGGAAAATCCTATACTTGCTTATATCGGACTAAATTATTATGAAATTGTAGATGCGAAAATCTATGATGATACATTGTTTCTACTGTCATCTAGTAGTTTTATTTCAGTAAATATATCAGACATTTATTCACCACAATATTTAGTATCATATAGTATTATGTACACAAGCACATTTTACAATAATGAGGGATACGTTTACATAGAAGATAATTTTCGAATTTTAATACTCGACGTACGTGATCCAAGTGACTTTGATTTTATTGCATATTATAATTTTAATGATCTGAATGCACCATATGTGAGCTCTATGGATTTTTTTGAAAACTACACACTTTTTACCTGTGGTACTGGAGGAATTTCAGTTTATAATACTACGGGATTCACAAGTTTCTCTAAGATTTATCAATCAGGTTTAGATGGGGGAAAAGAAATAGAGTATGAAAATGGTCTATGCTACATTCTAGAAAATAATAGACTAGATGTGATTAATGCTAGTAATCTTTCCAATCTTACAGTAATTAGTTCTTATGAAGTAGATTATACAACAGATATGCAAATTGATAATAATCGAGCATATATTCTTACAGTTGATCGTATTGAGATTCTTAATATTTCTAATCCCATGAATATAACCAAATTAGGAGAAATAAATGTAGATAATCCTATGGCCTTTAGTGTTCACAATGATTTTGTAGCTGTTGTTGGTAATTCTCTTTATCTTTTTGATGTTACACTCCCTCATGCAGCTTCTTTACTAGATTCAATATTTGTTACCACGGCATATATTAATGCATTAGAAATGACAAATGAAACAATAATGATGACAGATTTTGGAGATGTTATAATTCTTTTTGACTATAGTAATCCATTCAACATTCAACTTATAAATACAGTTCATACCTTTAGTTACTATAGTATTGAGAGATTCTTCTTATATGAGAATTATTTATTCGGAGTTTCTTCCTACGAAGAAGTGATAGTAGTATTGAATATCACAGATATACCAACAGCATCATATTTTCTTATTGAGGATTTCAATTATGATATCAATGATATCTTTGTTGAAAATGATTTGATGTATGTTGCGTCTAGTTTTTCTGCTGCAACGGTTTACAATATAAGCAATTTACATAATATTGTCCTCTTTAGTGAAATCGATTTGTTATCGCAACCAATCCTAGAAACTGGATATAGATTAGATGTAGAAAACAATACAATTTTCCTATTAAACGAAGAAGGAGCTTTACAGATTGTAGGATTGGATTCTGATGATGATTATTTGGCAAATTATCTAGAAGAGAAAACATACTTTACAACAACGGGTTCACAGGATAGTGACAGTGATTTTATATTTGATGGTTATGAAATCCATCATGGTTTGAATCCACTTAATGCAGGTGATGCCAGTGAAGATTTCGATAATGATAATTTAACAAATCTCGAAGAATTCCAATATTTCTCTAATCCTAAACTAAGTGACAGCGATTTTGATTGCGTTTTAGATGAAAAAGAAATCACTATCTACAATACAAACATTACATCTCCTGATACGGATTTTGATTTATTAATTGATGGTTTTGAAATATATGTGTCATTAACAGACCCATTGGGAAACGATTCGGATGCAGATCTCCTTTTAGATGGAGAAGAAGTGTTAATCTATTCCACTGATCCTCAAAAAAACGATACAGATTCTGATAGTATGGATGATTATTTCGAAATTTATTATAGTTTAAATCCACTTGATCCTTCTGATAGATATTTAGATCTTGATATGGATGGTTTGCTTAATTTTGAAGAATATCAATATAATACAAGACCTGACTGCGCGGATTCTGATTTTGATTTTTACTCTGATCTTGAGGAAATTGAAAATGGAACAGATCCATTAGATCCTTCTGATTTTCCGGATTATCCGAAAATATTTACAACATCATTTGCAGGATATGAAGAATTATCAGTTTTTATTTCAACAATTTTTGTGTTAGGTTTTATTACGATAATTATTCGTTTAAGAAGAAATAGAGGTGCAAGAATTGATTAAGAAACAGAGATTTATTATGAATTTAGTGTTCATTATTATTATTTTTATACAATTATTTAGCTTTTCTAATTCTTCAAGCGGATTACTCATTAGTGAACCAGTTAATGGATTACAAACTAATTCTGTAGATGAATCTCTTATAGAGACTGACATTTGCTCAGAATTAGCTCAATGGGATAATATCTATGGAGAACCAAATGACATTTTTGTTCAGGAAACTCTCATGAGCAAAATTGCATATATTGCTCTTGGTTACGCAGGATTAGTAATGTATGACATCTCAAATCCCACAAATCCCAAGTTTTTAGGACAATATGTAGACCAAGAAGGAGATGGAATTGACGAAGTAATTGTCATAGGGAAATTTGCTTTTGTTGTTGGTGGGGCATATGGTTTAAAAGTCATTGATCTAAGTTCTCCAAAGAATCCTAAATTTATTCTAGATTATTCCGAAGTTGAATATCTTTCTAACATTGAAGTGCATGGAGACTACATATTTGGAAGCCAATGGTGGGAGTTTCTCCAAGTAATTGATATTAGTAATCCAAAAAATCCTCATCTCGTCAATAGTTACACAAAAATTCATGAAAGCGCTATCAGTAAAATTAGAATAAACAATAATTTACTGTATTTAGTTGGTTCTCAAGGTATAGAAATTCTAGATATAAGTAATCCTCAAAAACCATTATATGAAACATTTTGGGAATTCGATGTTGATGTTTATAGCTTTGATATATATGGATTAACCGCAATTATTTCAGATAATTCTGATGTATTGTTTTATAACATTGGCAATCCATCGAATATTACTTTGATTACTAGATATAGTGATATCCGTTGTCATTCTAAATGCATACTAGTAGATGAAAATTATGTTTTCAGTTTTGGCTATCCTGGTTTCATTTGTTTTGATATTGAGAATCCGAATAGCATAGTTAAAGTAAATGAATTCATAAGAGAAGCTGGTTACGTTTCTTATGGATTAAAACACGATGAATTCATCTATTTGTACGATTTGTATATGGGAATAGAAATTGTTTACATTGGAGACCTTACCATCACCCCTCTGAGTGCAGGTAAAATTATTACTAATGGGTATACGTTGGATACTATTGTTCAAGGAAATTTGGCATATGTTTCAAATTTTTGGGGTGGTTTAGATATACTTGATATTGATAATCCTACAAATCCCAAATTGATTTCAAGATATACTGGGAGTTTTAGTTTTTTTTCAAGTATGTATCTTGAAAATTCCAAATTATATCTAGCAAATTATGCTACAAATACTCTTGAGATTTTAGATGTCTCAGATCCCACAGCTCCGAAACGTATAAGTTCATTCTATAATGTATTGAATATCTTCTGGTTAGAATCAGAAATGATTGTCAAAGAGGATATTGCTTTTATTTTAATAATTAATGATTTGTATCCAATACTGGATGGAGCTATTCATATTGTTAATTGTACAAATCCAGCTAATGTATCTATAATCTATAGTTTAAATAATCATAATGCTACTCTTACCGATTTTTATCTGGTGGAAAATCACCTTTTCTTAGCTACATCCACTGGTTTACTTATATATGAAATAAATAACAATTACAGTCTGACATTTATTTCAGAGTACTCAGAGATTTCCTCTTCTATAGCTGGTGTTTTTGTAGAAAATAATACTGTCTACTTGGCCGCTAAAGATTATGGTCTTATAATTTTAGATGTAAGTGATATAGAAAATCCAAATTTAATTAGAAGTTATGATACAGATCATAATTCTGGTTATGAATTTGGTGGTTACGATGTCTTTGTTGAGAATAATATTATTTATTTAGCGGATTACAGTGATGGTTTACTAGTCTTCGATGGTACAAATATCCAAAATCCTTTCATAATTGGTAGATATAAACGGTTCGACTACCATCCATTATATGGTTATAATATGCTTCAAACAGTTTTATTCAAAGATGTCTTTGTAAGTAATTATGTTGTCTATCTTTCCAGCGGTTATTCAGGATTACTTATTGTACATCACGATGATTTACCTACTCATTGGATGAGTACTCAGAATATTATTATCATCTCAATTACTACTACTGTTCCATTTCTTTTTGGTGGGTTAATTGCTTTTATAATTTTGCGAATAAGGAAGCGAAGATAAGAAATTTATTCCACCATCTTTTCTCACTTTCTATAGCATTTCAGTTATTAAATCAAGTATTCTGTATAGATATGGTGTAAGGAATGAATGAAAAGAAAACAAGTACAATTGATTTTTCTAAAATCTATGATTTGAATAAAATCGTTGATTATCAAGAGGGATCTGTTGTTAGTAGACAATTAATAAAACAAAAAACCGGTAATGTTACACTTTTTGCCTTCGCAGAAGGTGAGGGATTAAGTGAGCATACAGCTCCATTTGATGCTCTTGTTTACATTATTGATGGAGAAGCTAAAATTACCATCGATAAAGAGGTCTTTCACTCAAAAGCTGGTGAAGTATTAGTTATGCCTGCTGATATACCTCATGCATTGTATGCAACTAAGCAATTTAAGATGTTGCTTGTCATGATTAGGACTATTTGAGTAAAGGTGATATAAAAATGACAAAACTTAAGCTCCCTAAAATTGGTTTAGGAACAATGCTTGGGAACTCGAAAAAATCAAAAGAAGGTTTTATCAAAGGTTTTGAAATTGGTTTCCGATTACTTGATACTGCTCAAATGTACTTAAATGAGAGAGTCGTTGGTGAGGCAATCAAAGAATCCGGAATTCCACGAGATGAATTCATAGTCGCAACTAAATTATTCATTAATAATCTTAGACCTAGAAAAGTTTTCAAAAGTACTGAAAGAAGTCTGAAACGACTTGGTCTTGATACAATTGATATGTTGTATATTCATTGGCCCTTTAGATTTCATAAAATAGGTGGTGATACACTAAAGGCAATGAGTAAACTTGTAGATCAAGGAAAAATACGTTCTATAGCTGTTTCTAATTTTACTTCTCAACATGTGGATGAGGCAATTTCTATTTGTGAAAAACCGATTATTGCTAATCAAGTCGAAATGCATCCTTGGTTACAACAAAAGGAATTAGTTGCTCATCACAAAAAGAAAGGTGTGTATGTTGTCCCATATTTTCCACTTATGCATGGAAGATTCTGTGATGTTCCTGAACTTATGGAATTAGGAAAGAAACATGATGTAAGTGCTGCTCAAATCTCACTTGCTTGGTTAATTAAGAAAGGAACTGTACCAATACCAAAAAGCATTAATCCAGTTCATTTAAAGGCAAATTGGGAATCACAAAACATTAAGCTTAGCTCAGAAGATATCAAATTAATAGATTCAATTGAGAAAGAAAAACGATTTCTTAGTCCACCATTAATTGCACCGAAATGGTAGATAAATTTGGAAATGTGATTAAATCACATTTTCTCTTTCTTATCCTGCAACAATTTGTTTTCTGTTTGCTTTTTCAATTGCTTCTAAAGCTTCTATTGCTCGTAGTTTTAACCGATCATCTTTAGATTCTTTGAGTATTTTTTGTATGTCCTTTGTAGCTTTTTTATCTCCAATACGTCCTAATGATGTAACTGCGTGATATCTTATGAATCGGTCTTCGTCTTTTCGTAACATGGTCAACAGTATTTTCAAAGAACTTGGATCGCCTATTATTCCCAATGCTTTCGCAGCTTCAGAACGAACTAGGGGATCATCCTTCTTCTTTAAAACCTCCAAAAGAGGTGGTACTGCATTAGTATCACCAATTTGACCTAGGGCGATTGTTGCTTGGTAACGAACACTTTCATGTTCATTATCGAGTGATTCCACAAGTACGTCTATTGCTTTCTTGCTACCGATTTTTCCGAGGGTCTTACAAACTCCTTCTTTGACTAATCTGTGAGAATTCTTCCTCAGAAGCGATATAAGAAAATTAATGATGTCTGCTTCTCCTGCAGTTGATAAAGCATTAATAGCTCTACTTCTTGTTTCGAGATTACTACTTTCAAGTTCATTTACTAGTAATTCGGCATCTTGTAAACTCGGCACTATATCCACAACTCAGAGACCTTTTTCGGCGTTCAGAAGGAACACCATTCACCATTCTTATTTTCGCAACTAATCATTTATTATTGTTTCGCCGGGAAAATTCGGAAGCTATATATTCGAAAACTCAGTTATGAATACGTAGACTAGTAATTATGATGGAATTAATCGTAAAAGTTAATTGGTTGGATAAGAATGAAGATGGATTTTGCAGATTTTCTTAATAATCTCAAGAAAACCAAGACTACTAGAGAAGCTAATTCCCTCATCAAATCAGTATCCCAAATTGACAATCTCTTGACTTCTTTGAAAGATAAAACAGAATTCATCAACTACCTTGTAAAAACAGAGACAATAACAGAGTTGGAATTGAAATCTAAAACGAAGGAATGGGGAGATATACAAACTCCAAATAGATTAGTTGAAAAAGTGTATCAAATTTTAGTGGATGCAAATATTGACCCAGATATTATTATAGAACCAACTTCTGGTACGGGTAGTTTTATTCTAAATGCTCCAAGATTCTTCAGGAATCTAAAACTAATTTATGGAGTTGAGATCCAAAAGCAGCATATCTGGTGCTCTGCATTCAAGATTATTAGAAAAATGTTAGATCAAAAAAAACATAGTTATACAATTCGATTAATTCATGATGACATTTTCAAACATGAATTCGATCAGGATATTTTGAATTCAAATCAGTCAACAATTCTAATTGTAGGGAATCCACCCTGGATTACTATTTCAGAATTATCATCATTGAATTCTAACAATTTACCTTTGAAATCTAACATAAAGGGATTCAAAGGATTTGATGCACTTACAGGAAAAAGTAATTTTGATATTACTGAAACAATAATTATCAAATTGATTAAGCTTTTTTCTAATAGCAAAGGAAAAATTGCATTCTTGTGTAAGAATACAGTGGTTAGAAATATCCTCAAAGAGACAAATAATTCAAATCTAAAGATCTCAAATATTCGAGCTCTTAATTTCAGAGCCAAAGAGTACTTTGGGAAAATATGTAATGCTTCATTATTTGTTGCAGATTTTACACAAAACAAAAACGATACTTTTTGCTCGATAGCTGATCTTGAAGAACCAGATAAAATCATTAGAAAATTTGGTTGGTTCAAAGATCATTTTGTCTCAGATATTGAGAAATACAAGTTGTACTCTCAATTTGAGGGACAATTTCCTTTTAACTGGCGTCAAGGCATAAAACATGATTGTGCTTCTATCTTGGAATTACAGTTAGCAAGTGATGGAAAACTCATCAACAAAAGTAATGAAGTTGTGGATGTAGAAGATGAATTAGTATATCCCTTATTAAAAGGGTCATCACTACGGAAGCTTTATGCTCGAGATATCTCTAGAAGATTAATCCTGACACAAACGAAATTATCAGAGGATACCAACAAAATCAAAGAGATGTATCCTAAAACATGGCAATATCTAATGAAAAATAAAAAAGCATTTTCTAAAAGGAAATCCAGAGTATTTCAAGGAAAACCAGCTTTTTCTATTTTTGGAGTTGGAGATTACGTCTTCTCACCATACAAAGTTGCTTTAGCTGGTTTCTATAAAAAACCCATATTCACATTCGTTGCACCTAAAAATGGAAAACCTGTTTTATTCGATGATACTTGTTATTATTTGAGTTTCCAAAATTATTCTGAAGCATTATTCACTTGTACTGTACTAAATACTAATACAATCATTGATTTTCTTAAGTCAATTGTTTTCATTGATTCAAAAAGACCTTTCACAAAAGAAGTTCTAATGAGGATTAACTTTGCCCATTTAGTTAAGAAAACCACTTTTACATTAATCGAAGAAATATGGAATTTAAACAACTTCACTCCAGACAATAAAATAACAGAAAATGATTATAAGAAATTCCAAATGACTTTCCAAAAATAATGTGAGAAAACTAAGTTGTTTGTTTTCTTGTAAAAAATCCCTTAATTTTCGCCCATAAGGATTTCTTAATATCTTTCTCTTTTAATTCCAGCTGCTCTTCTTCATTGTTGTTTAAACCTGCTCGAAGATTCGGTTTATAGATGCGTCCTTTCCATGTTGTGGTTTTTCTAAAAACTAGTTCAATAGCAGAAGAGAGCAAGGTAATGAGAAACATCAGCATCATAATGGGAAAGAACACATAGATAATCCAATGGTGTCTACCTTTGTTTCGCAAATAAATAGCAAACAAAACTAAGAGTAAAAGATGAGAAATTATTGTCAAGATTAATGGTAGATAACCTGTCCAATAAACTGCAGACAAAGTTATTGCAACTGGTGTCAAAAGTCCCCAGAAGATGAATGTTAATGAGGCAATCATTCTTCGTGGAGGTGTAAGTTTTACACCCGCATAAAGACACTTTTTAAATCCAGTCCAACAATGTCGTATAGATTCTGGATACATTGAAGCATAAACTAGTCTATTTCCTTCCATATAGTATAAAGCTTGTAAGTCCTTTTTGACTAAACGTGCGAAAGCATAATCCTCGATTATTGAATTTTTCAGTCGTTCATGACCACCAATTTTTTCATATGCATCCCTTGTCCACATCATGTATATTCCTACAGCAACGAAGGAATATCTCTTCTTTGGATTATTTACCCTACCAATACCACCTGACACGAGTCGAGAAATAAAGAAATTAATTGGAACAATGCTTTCCCACCACTTTACCACATTGTGATAGGGATTAAGACTTAGCAAGCCTGCTTTTTTCTCTAGTAACATACTTACAGTTATTCTTAGTGAATCAGGTTTGTGCTCTGTATCTGCATCTGTGAATAGAAGAATCTCACCATTTGCTTTTTTATATCCAAGATGACAACCCCTGTTTTTCCCAATCCATCCCTCAGGAACTTTGTTCTCAATTACGATTTGATCAGCAAAAGGCTTGGCTAATTCGACAGTGCGATCTTGAGAACCACCATCTGATAGGATAATCTCGAAATTCGAATAGTTTTGAGCTCGAAGCGATTTTAAGCATTTAACTATATTATTCTCTTCATTAAAAGTTGGAACAATAATACTTACAAAAGGTTCTTTTGGAAGAGATTTCAGAAAAGAGTCACTGATAATATCTTTCTTTTGTATACTGGCTGATATGTAATACAATAGTGCGATTATAACTAAAGCTAGGTAAATCATGCCTAATATGAACAGCCATAGATTCTGCAATTTATCTATCTCCTATCGACAGAATAGTTAGCAACATATTCTCTCTAATGAAATGGTTCCTTATATAATTTCTCGAACACCTTAAGAACTGAGTAAGAAAAAGGAAAAAATAGAATGAACACTAAGGTTCATTCTTTAATGGATGTCGAGTTGGTGTCTCAAAAAGATAGTCAAGATCAGGTCGATTCTCAATTGCTTTCCTAATTGCCATAACTGTTGCTTTTCGATTGTTTACAAAGACTCTGTTCCTAGAAACAGCTGTTGGGTGGACAAAAACAGAGGCAATAATAACCAAATCATTGACATACTTCTCAGGAATGAATCCATCTTGCACACACGTTGTCACAGCTTTCGCTACACCAGCTTGTACTGGACCAAAAACCATAGATGCTTGTCTCAAGTTTCTAATGAAAACTTTGGGAACAAGTAGAGTATCTGGTTTCACTGCTTCGTTTGTTTCATGTAATGCTAAAAGCGGTTCATGCCCCTCTATTGTTGAGGGATCATCTTTTACAAGTGCAAGAGCTCTAGCAAATGCTGCACCAACTGGACCATCTTTTGGACCGATTAAAAGATCAACATGAGCCATTTCTGGCCGATCGCCACCAAAGAATCCTTCACCAACAAGTAGTTTCTTTTGCAGAATAGTTTCAGCTGTGACATCAATTTGTCCGAATCTTTCCTCGATTTTCTTTGGATCTTCTGGTAAAGCAATAATTGGTTTTACTTCGATCTTTCCTAATCTTTCTAGTTCAAGTCTTAATTCAGATCGTAACTCATGACTAATGCTTCCACCAATTTCAAGAGGTAATCGTGGTTTCCGAACCTTTACTCCCATCATATTGAGTGCTTCTTTAGTTCCTGCTCCACCAGTTTTCACAATAATTCGAGTTATTTTGTGGATTTCCATCTCTGCCTTTCGTGCTTCATCTAGTTTTCCAGCTTCAACTAATTTCTTGATCTTCACCCAATAATCTCCAATGAAATTAGCAGATGCTAAGATACAACCATCAACACCAGCAGCAAGCGCTGGAAAAACAATTTCATCCCAGCCACAAAGAATCTTGAATTCAGGAGCTACAGGTTTTACTCTCTCGAGTATTTCCATTAAATAAGCCATATTTCCCCAAGAACATTTCATTCCGACGATATTCTCATGTTCTACTGCCAAGTCTTCTACTACCATTCTTGGGAGGACAACATCTGTGAGTGCAGGTAATTGATATAAAAGAATTGGAAAATCAACTTTATCTGCGATTTCTGAATAATGTTTGAATAACCCTCGTTGTGTTGGTTTCATATAGTATGGAGTTACAATAAGTCCTGCATCAGCACCAACATCCATCGCATGTTTAGTCATTGCTATCGTTCGTTTTGTACCACTTGTTCCAGTTCCTGCCATAACATCTACTTTTCCATTAGCTTCTTCAACTGCGATTTCAATAATTTTCTTTTGTTCATCCCAGAATAATGATGAAAATTCACCAGTGGATCCAGCTGGAACTATTCCTCTAAATTTTTTTGCCATAGAAATTTCAACTCTTATTTGTGTAATTTCCTTGCTGGAATAACTGATAATCCATTCTTTGTCAAGGCATCAGCTGTAAAGTTTACAGCATCATGTTTGTCCAAAAAGTTAAGTGTCATACCATCCCAGTCGCCAGAGTCAATCACTTCTTGCTTATCTCGGAAGTAATCCAAAATATCTGATTGATGCTCTCGAGTTTCTTCGACAGCTTGTTTTCCACCCTCATGCTTAGCGCTAACGTTTTTCACTGTTTTAGCTAATTCAATTAGCTCATCAGTACGATCATATGGTTGTCTTACAATACTCTTCCATGTTTCTGTGATATGATGTTCAAATCGAATAATGTCTTCAAAACCCCAATCTTTTCTGAACTCAGCTGCAAGTTCCATAGTTTCATTGTTCACTGAATTCGAAAGATTAAAGCCAATTAATGGTGTGCTTCCGTCTTCTCGACTAAGGAGTTTAGCGGTCATTATGGTCCATAAACAAGCATATGGATTATCATTCCCCATAAAAACAGAGATTTTGAATTCCATATCTACACCTAGTTTATGAAGCATATATCCAAGAATTACTGTTCCCGGATTGATATTGAGAACTTGTTTTACACCATATTTTGTATAATAGTAAAGGAATTCATCAATCCATTTGAGAGCAAAATCATTTGGTTGTCCAACTCCACCAAAATAACCTGTTATTGTTGCTGGTCCGCCAAGATGAACATTGGCTGGGGCACCATCTGCTCCAGGGGAAGTTCCTTTAGTGTCAAGAGTTTCAACGTAAGAAGCACCAATTAACTGCATAGCAGCAGCTATTCCGAGTATATCGCCATCTTCTTCTTGTTCTTTCATTTTCCTAACTCTAATGTATCTTCCTGGCATCAAATCTTGTTTTTCAATTGCTCGTTTCGCTTCCGCGATAAAGAATGGGAAATACTGACAAGCACTAATTTCAAGTGTTACAGCTAATGATTCATCGAATTTTACCTTATCAGCATCTGCTCCAAGGATTTTCTTTCGATAATCAGCAATGCTAATGAAAGCGTCATTATCTCGCTGTTCAACTAACCAATTAAGATCCTTAACGTATTCAGGTTTCTTCTTTTCCAATCTAGCTAGAAGATTGTCTATTTTTCCAGCTTCAATTGCTTTCTTGTTTATTTCATCCACTCCGCCGTATTTTTCCACGATGGCAAGCAGATTATCTATCACAGGATTATTTTCTTTCACGAAAAAATCATTGATAGCTTTGAGCTTATCCTCTGATATTAGTAATTTCTTCTTAATATCGGTCAATATTTACACCCTAAAAATTCTGATTGTTTGCAAAGATAGTTCTTTTTACTTCCTTTAAATTTTCCTCTAAAAAAGAGAATTAAGAAATCAAGGAAGTTATGAATAATAGTTATTCTACAACTTTTTCCGGGCAAACAATCTCATACTTGTCCTCAGAAAATTCTCCGGGTATTTTTGCTTTGATGAATGCCATATCAAAAATTTCTTGGAAATCAATACTATAGTCTTCTTCTACTGCATATGATCTTAACCAAACATGGTCATCTAATTTTGGCATTACAATCTTATCTATGAGTTCTTCTTTGCGTGATTTATTTTTGTCAAATAATTCTCCAATTTTCTGATTAATTCTTCTGTATCCAAAGAAGAAGTTGCTTGCTAATGGTTGAGTCATTAATTCGCTTTTAATCTTCATTTTGAATTCTTTAAACTCATCTTCCTCAACAGGGTTAATTTGTTGTTGATTTGGAGGAACATACACAGTTGTATAAATTCTTGTGTTCCAATCCTCACTTATCCTTTCAAGGTCATAGACAATTTTTCTCTTTTTCCAGAAAAAGTATGGTCTTGTAGTCCCTCCATAGCGCCCATTCTCCAAATAACTAGTTCCCATCCAATTTGATCTCTGATAGATATGATCGTGTCCACAGAAAACCATATCGACGCCATATTTTCTGAAAAGTGGGGTCAAAAAAGATTGTACTTTCTCATCATTACCCCAATTAAATCCTCTACCCCAGAAACCCAGACTCATAATTGCTGAATGCAAGAATACAAAACAGAATTGCGGAACCTTCTCACCATTATTCACGCTTTCGCGCCATTGTCTAAGATCATTTAGTAACCAATGCCATTGCTCTGAATTACATACTAGTTCATATTTTCCCCAACCTAAACCATTGCTATCTAGAAAAATCGCATGAACATTCCCTTGATCTATTGAGTACCAGTGTCCGGGTAGACAGCCATTTTTTGATACGGGATTTGTAATATATTTATGCCAATATCGGCAATCTTCTTCTAACCCACCTATCATGTTTCCTTTTCTCTTTCCTCCACAATAATAATCATGATTACCTATACTTGTAAGTAGAGGTACATGATTCCATAAAACAGAACATCTTTTGAATAAATCTGCCCAG
>JABLTI010000011.1 GCA_013166835.1 Promethearchaeati archaeon
GCGGTTATAATTCTAGGACCGATTTTACTATCGATAATTGTAGACAGAATTTGGAGAAAAGTAGCTGTATCCGAAACCTATAGGTTACCAACAAATAAAGATTTTTTAGGCAGAGAAGCAGTTGTCCTGGCAAAAGTTGATTCTAGAGGTGGTACAATTCGAGTAGAAATCCCTGACCAACTTGAACCACTTAAAGTGCCAGCGAAAACTGCACACACACATGAAGAATTCCTAAAAGATGAACTCGTATTCATAGTAGGTATTGAAGGGAATTTTTACTTAGTTGATAATTCAAGAGATCTACTCACAGGTAAAAATCAACAAATCGAAGAAA
Source organism: Promethearchaeati archaeon (assembly GCA_013166835.1). Classification (GTDB taxonomy): domain Archaea; phylum Asgardarchaeota; class Heimdallarchaeia; order JABLTI01; family JABLTI01; genus JABLTI01. The sequence continues at coordinate 335 of JABLTI010000011.1, forward strand.
ACGATGTTGATATTGATAATGAGGAATAAAACTCTAGAGTTCGATTTTTTTCAAATGCTCTCGAAGCTCTGGTCCAATTTCCTCATCTTTCAAGCAAAAGTCGACAAATGCTTTTGCATATAATGAGAATGAACCGATATCATATCTTCGTTCATTTTCTGCTAATTGTAACGCAGCTATCTGACCTGTTTCTCGAGATAGACGAATTGCATCTGTTAATTGTTTTTCTCCACCTTTTCCAACAGCGATTTTTTCAATATAATCAAAAATTTTCGGACTGAAAACATAACGACCACATATAGCCAAGTTGCTGGGTGCTTCTTCTTGTGAGGGTTTCTCAACTAAGTCTTTCACGATGTATTTGTCATTGAATGTTTTAGGGGTGGTTTTTCCTTTGAATTCCTCTATATCCATTATCCCGTATCTATTACAATGTTCTATTAGTATACGTTCTGCTGAAAGTGTACACAAAGCATTTGCTTCTTTATGGAAATCTATCAAGCGGGAAAGGTGTATTGGTTTATTCAATGAATCAATTATTGTATCACCAAGTGCAACAACGAATTCTTCATCATGCACAAATTCCTTAGCCTTATACACTGCATCAGCTAAACCAGTCGGCACTGCTTGCCTGACATAGAAAATATGTATGTTCAAGTTTTCAAGAGCTTCCAAATCCCTAATCTGAACTAATGATCTTCGATTGCTCGTTTGTTTTTCCCTGTAATAATTAAGATATCTCGAATTCCAGCTTGTTCTAGTTCTTCAACTATAAATTGAATTACAGGCTTTTTTGCAACAGGAAGCATTTCTTTAGGTTGGGATTTTGTTGCAGGGAGCATTCTTGTTCCTAGCCCAGCTGCAGTGATAACTCCTTTCATCTCGTTGCCACATCCATTTTATGTCTAAGATTATTTTCCTTATAAATAGCTAAAAAGTGAAATATAAAAAAAGTTGTGGAAGAAACTAGAAACGTCGGTAGATTTAGACGTCTCTAGAATTAAAATCAACTTTTTCATCGCGATTCTTTGGATGGAAGAATTCGAGAATTTCGTCTGAAATACGTTTCAATTCACGTTTAGGATTGGGGAACATCTTTAGTAAATCCCAGCCAATATCTAGAGATTCAAAAATCATACGATTTTCATCTCGACCTTGTTTTATGAATTGATTCTCAAAATCATCAGCAAATTTCAAAAACCGGTGATCTTCCTCAGTAAGAGATTCTTCACCAACGACTGCAACGAGATTTCGAAGATCTATACCTCGAGCGTAAGCATAGTATAATTGATCTGCTAATTCTTTATGGTCTCTGCGAGTTAGTCCTTTGCCAATTCCTTCTTTCATAAGTCGACTTAAGGAAGGCCCAATGTTTATTGGAGGATAAATACCTCGACGATGCAAACCTCGATCTAGAAGAACTTGCCCTTCGGTAATATAACCAGATAAATCTGGGACAGGATGTGTCATATCATCGTTAGGCATTGAAAGAATAGGCATCTGAGTAATTGTTCCTTTTCTTCCTCTAATACGGCCAGCTCGTTCATAGATTGAAGCTAAATCAGAATAAAGATATCCAGGATATCCTCTTCTTCCAGGTACTTCTTCACGTGCTGCACCGATTTCTCGAAGTGATTCTGCATAATTTGTTATGTCTGTAAGAATTACTAGTAAGTGCATATCACATTCATATGCAAGATATTCTGCTGCAGTTAAAGCTAGTCTTGGAGTAATGATTCGTTCAATTGCTGGATCATCAGCCAAGTTCAAGAAAAGAACAACTCTATCTAGAGCACCGCTTTTTTCGAATTCGTTTCTAAAGAACTGTGCTTCTTCTGCTGTAATACCCATTGCAGCAAATACTACCGCAAAATCTTCTTCTTGACCTAGAACTGCTGCTTGTCGGGCAATCTGCGCAGCAACTTCATTATGTGGTAACCCACTCGCAGAAAAGATTGGGAGTTTCTGACCACGAATAAGAGTAAATAAACCATCTAAGGTGGATAATCCAGTTTGAATGAATTCTCTTGGATATTGTCTTGCAAAAGGATTTATTGGTGACCCAGAAATTGGCCACTCTTCTTTGGCAATAATTGCTGGTTGATTATCGATGGGTTCGCCTCTACCGTCAAAGATCCTACCTAGTAGATCAGCAGACACCGGTAATTTCATGGTTTCTCCAAGAAATTGGATTGTGGTTTCTTCTACGTCCATTCCTGAAGTTCCTTCAAATAGCTGGACAATAGCAACATCTCTTGAGACTTCTAAGATTTGACCAGAGCGAACTTCGCCAGTTGGTAATTTAATCTTCGCAATTTCTCCGTAAGATACCCCACCACGTCCTTGTAAATCAACAAATAACAAAGGACCGGTGACTTCTGTTGCGGTTTTGAATACTCTTTTTGATAATATTTCGGAAGTAATTTTTTGTGGTGTTTCAGTCATCTTTTTCTTACTCCTACTCATCTTTCATACTGGGCATCATTCGTCCACTAACCCGATCAACAACATCATCTGATTGCAAGGCATTAATTTCTGCAAGAATTCCATTCATGTCTTTTTCAGCATTATCATTTGGGATATATTTCAATCTTGCAATCTTATCTATGATGGGTAAATTCATCATTTCCGGTAGCTTTACTCCTTGATTGTACAATTCCCTCATTTTGTGATAGAAATCAATGATAATTTTCAGCATTAACCATTGTTTTTGAATGGTTGAGTAACTATCAACATCACTAAATGCGTTTTGCTGTAAGAAATCTTCCTTCAACATTCTTGCTGATTCTAGAATGATTTTCTCAGATTCAGGTAATGCTTCAGGACCTACTAACTGTACAATGTCTTCTAATTCCTTGTCTTTTTGTAAGAGACTCATTGCTTCTGAGCGATAAGACATGAAGGCTGGGTTGACATTTTTAATAAACCAGGGAGTCAATTCATTTGTATAAAGAGTGTAAGATATCAAATAATCAATTGCTGGGAAGTGTCTTCTTGCAGCTAAATCTTTGCTCAGAGCCCAAAAGACTTTGGTGATTCGAAGAGTGTTTTGTGTAACTGGTTCAGAAAAGTCTCCACCAGGAGGACTAACCGCTCCGGTAATTGTAATTGAACCTTGTCGTTCTTCAGTACTTAGAGTTTTAACTCTGCCAGCTCGTTCATAGAATTGAGCAATTTTACTTGCTAGGTAAGCAGGATAACCAGCTTCTCCAGGCATTTCTTCTAATCTTCCGGAGATTTCCCTCATAGCTTCTGCCCATCGAGAAGTGCTATCAGCCATTAAGGCTACATCATAACCCATGTCACGGTAATACTCTGCGAGAGTCATACCTGTATAGACGCTTGCTTCTCGAGCAGCTACTGGCATATTGCTAGTGTTTGCAATAAGAATTGTTCGATTCATAAGAGGCTCGCCAGTATTTGGATCAATTAATTCAGGGAAGTCTTCAAGGACATTTGTCATTTCATTTCCTCTTTCACCACAGCCAATATAAACAACGATCTTTGCATCAGACCACTTAGCTAATTGGTGTTGTGAAACTGTTTTCCCTGTACCAAAACCACCAGGAATTGCACTTGTTCCACCTTTAGCAATGGGGAAGAATGTATCGAAAATTCTTTGACCGGTTAACAAGGGAATGGTTGGTTCTAATCGTTCTTTTATAGGACGACCAAATCTTACCGGCCATTTCTGTAACATTGGGACATTAATTTGATTACCATTATTCTTCACTTGGCATATAGAATCAAGAACATTATATTCTCCAGCTTTAACAACACTGGTTAAAGTTCCTTGTACACCAGGTGGAATCATTACTTTGTGAACTACAACAGGACCTTCTTGAACTGTACCAATAAAATCTCCTGTTGTTACTTTTGTTCCTTTCTCAATGGTTGGTTTGAAAGACCATTTCTTGTCATATTCTAAAGGAAAAGCTACGACACCTCTTCTGATGAAATCATCTTTAGTTTTTTCAAGAATCAAAGGCAAGGGACGTTGAATTCCATCATAGATTTGTCCAATTAAACCCGGTGCTAATTCTGCACTTAGTCCTGCACCAGTACCTGTTACAGTTTCATTTGGTAACAAGCCATCTGTTTCCTCATACACTTGGATTGTGCAGACTTCTCCTTGAATTCTGATTATTTCACCGATAAGTCCTTCATCACCTACTTTGCAGACCTCATACATTGAGCTCCCAAGCATGCCATCTGCTTCTACTACCGGTCCAGAAATCCGCTTAATTTTCCCGGTTCTTATCTTTGACACAATTTTAACCTCTTAAGTATGCTTTGAATATCCAAACTAAATTCTTATACAGACTTTCTTCAACTATTAGTTACATAAAAAAGCTTCGACTATTGAATAATATAAAAATAAGGAAAGAGTTCTGAAAATGAACATTTTTCAATCTCTTTTTTAATACCTATAATCAAATTAGTTGGTTTTGAAGAATTCAGAGAAAACATCATCCTCTTCTTCTTTCCCTTCTGAGCCATCTATTGCTTGTTTGTCTTCCATAGTAAGCTCTTCTCCCACTTCCTCTCCAGCGGCACTTTCAATTACTTTACAGAAATCAGAATGCAATTTAATTGGAATTGGAATTTGGGAATCTAAAAGCTCAACAGTAACTTCTTCACGTCCAACATCGATTCGATTGATCTTTGCACGACTACCTTTAAATGGTCCACTGATAATTTCGATTATATCATTAACATGTAATCCTTCGATGGTTGGTTTAGGAACTAGGAAACTTTCTAATTCGGTAATTTCTACTTCACCAACAACTCTGCTTCTAACGTGTGGTATACCGATAATTGCTTGATCAATACTTTCTATTGAGTTGGATTCAATAAAGATATAACCACGCAAAGCTTCTGGGATAAGTAGAGACCAAACACCAATTTTCTTATTCTTGATTTTTTCTCTTATGTGTTTGGCTATAGCTTTTTCCTGACCTATAGTTGCCCGTAAAGTCCATATAGTCATGTTTTATTCTTCCTATCAATTTCAACCGCAGTAGTTTGACCTATTAAACTTTTTCTAGAACTTCCTAAAAACCATTTTGGCAAAACATCTATTCGACGCTTTGGCAGGGGTATTAATAATATATCAATAAGGAAATTGTAAGCAAATAACTCACAGAATGGTTATTTCTTTGTTTTAGCTACCAGTTGCTTGTGGGAGAAGTACTGTAAACAAAATGTGAATTACGTAACCAACTAAACCTATGACCAATATACCGAGTGCGGTAATACGAACAGTTAACCATATTTCTTTTCGATCTGGTCTTTTACTGTGAATTAATAATCTTCTACTTCTTGTAAAGAATTCACCAATATTCATATGTTTCTTCTCCAGGTTATGCTTACTTGATTCTGATTGAGTTTAATCAAACAGTTAATCTGAAAAGAAGTAATTTACTTTAAAATCTTTTGTCATTATCTGAGATTAGCTCTTCTCGATTCACTGGTCATTAAGAACCATTTTTTATATATAGACTGACCATACCACTTACTCTTAATCGCTTAATTCAAGATAATTAATAATAATTAAATATTCAACGAGATTTAAATACACGGAGCAAAAGTCTTTGTCTGTAACAACCGAAGAGAAAAATGGACTCACAACAGGGGTCGAAAATTTAGAAGAAAAACCATCAATTGTAGAAGTTTTAAAGAATAAAGCTTTTATGCTTTTGTTTGGTGCACAATTCATTGAAAACATTGGAAGAGCTATCTCAGGTCTTGCACTTGAATTTCTTGTTTGGGATTTGACCGGAAGTCCTTTCATGATGGGAATTTTATCGATAATTTGGTTGTTACCTTTTGTAATAATTACTCCATTAGCGGGAGTATATACAGATAGATTTGATCAACGAAAGATTATGTTTTGGTCTAATATACTCAGTGCTTTGGCTTCGTTTGGTTATCTTTTTGTTTATTTATTCCGTGATTCATTTATGGTTTTGATTACAACTAGTGGATTTAGCCAATATAGCACAAGATATATGTTAGTCGCTCTTTTCATTTTGTGTTTCCTCAATTCATCCTCTGCAGCATTCTTCTTTCCAGCAAGAAGTGCATATACGAGATTAATTGTGAAGAAAAAGAATCTACTAATAGCGAATTCAATTGGATCAACAGTATTTCAAATCGCAACTATTGTGGGTTTTGTACTAGCAGGAGTACTCGCAGCTATTAGTTATAGATTAAGTTTCATTTTCGATACGACAACATTCGCAGTTTCAGGATTGCTAATACTGTTTATCTTTAGAATTGGTAAGAAACCGCCTGCGGTAGAACGAGTTAAATCAACCTCAGTTAGACAAGAATTTAGAAGTATATATGATGATATGAAAATCGGTTTTGGGGCTATTAGAGAACACCCAAAAATTTCCTACATGTTAATTATCTTTACGGGATTAACATTTGCTTTTGGTGCGATTAATGTTCTATTTGTTGTAATCCTTAGAGGTGAAATGGAATTGAGCGCAACATGGTATGGAGCTTTGCAAGGAGTAATGGGAGCAACAGGAATCATTGCTGCGATTATCATGATGAGTTTTGGAAAACTTAAGCGGAAAATCTTGCTAATAAACTTAGGATTTTTAGGAGCAACGATAGGTATGTATGTCTTTGCTGTTTCCAGAAATGCTTGGGTACTTGCTACTGTATTTGGGACTTATGGAATTCTAAGTGTTATGATAAATATTCCAGCTTCAACGTTAATACAAGAAAGGGTTCCTTATAAGAAACAAGGACGAGTGTTTGGATTCCAACAGCTCGCACAAGGTATAGCACAACTTGTTGGTATGGGTATTGTCTCTTTAATTGCAGAATACGTTTTACCTATGTATGTTCTACTTGCGAGTTCTGGATTACTCTCAATTCTGATTATTAGTGGATTCATTTACTCAGCAAGGAAAGGTTTAATGATTGATGATTATGCTGACACAGAAGCTAATGGCAAGAAAGACCAACTTCTAGATGAATTCGATGATCAAAAAGAACTTGATATTTCTGCTGATATCTCTATCGCTGAAATTTCAAAACCCGTTAAAACCAAGCAACTAGATTAATTAAAAAAAATTAATATTAGAAGAGGAGTAAAAAGCAACTCCACTTCTTTTAATTATTCAAACGTTTCAAGACCTAGATCAAGATCTTCTTCAAGGTCGTAATCTAATCCCAAAGAATTTATGTCTGAGATATTGGACAGGATATATGGACTTCTTACTCCACTAACTATGATTGTTGCGCGAATCTTGCCTTGAAGATCAGGATCTATAAGAACACCGAATTTAACTATGATGTCATTGCTTAATTGATCGGTCACAGCACGAATTACTTCTTCTGTTTGTTTCAAATTGAGATCTTTGCCACCAGTTATGTTTAGTAAGACGCTTTTAGCGGTTCGAATGTCAACCTCTAAGAGAGGATTACTGAGTGCATCTTCGACTGCTTCTTGTGCACGATTATCGGGACTACTTGATTCTCCGAGACCAATGATAGCTGCACCACCCTCACCGAGTACTCTACGAACGTCTGCGAAATCAACATTGACGTCTCCAGGTCTATTAATTAGCTCAGTTAAGCCGGTAACAGCTCTGATGAGTATTTCATCAGCAACTAAGAATGCTTCTTTCAAAGAAAGATCAGGAACGATTTCTATTAATTTTTCATTAGGAACAACAATAGTTGTGTCGCTGCTTTCGTATAATCGTCTCAAACCTTCTTTTGCATTTTGTGCTTTTACTCTACCTTCAACTTCAAAAGGTAATGTGCAAATGGAAACTGTAAGTACTCCTAGATTCTTGGCAAGTCTAGAAATAACCGGTGCTGCTCCTGTTCCGGTTCCTCCACCTAATCCGCAAACAATGAAACACATGTCAACTTGTGAGAGAATGCCTTTTAGAGTCTCACTCGATTCTTCTGCAGCTTCAGCCCCAATTTGAGGGTCATTCCCTGCACCTAATCCTCGGCATAATTCTCGACCAAGAAGCATTTTCTTATGGCTCTTGGAATACAGCAACTGTTGAGCATCAGTATTAGCTGCTAAAGTAATTGCACCAACAAGTCCTGTTTGATTTAGACGAGTAATTGCATTATTTCCTGCTCCACCGACTCCGATAACTAAGATTTTTGCTTGAATTTCTTCAATGATCTTTCTTAGATCGGCATCTACATCATTAGAATCATGAAGAGCACCATCTTTTGGAAATAAATCCGGTACTTGTTCTTTTTCTGTTATATTCTTGATAAAAGATTCCAAAGTTCCTCACCTATACTTTTTGATAGGTCATTTGTTTTTAAAAACCCGTGTGTGACCAAGAGCATGTTCCCGTATTTATAGAGATATTATCTGTGGAATACTTTAGGTGTTTTAGCGATAAAATGCCCACTGAATTAAGGTTTTCAAAAGGAAAATTGGAAAAAACATCAAATCGTAATGAAAATAAGACCCATTGTAATTAGTGCGAGAATAAAGGAAACCAAAGAAACAATGCCCATAGAAGCAACGATTTCTTGTTCTTTCAGCGGTTGTTTTGCTACAAGCCATCTAGTATAAGTTAAAGGAGCGTCTTCATTAGGGTTTGCAGCAATTTCCACGCCTTCTAATTTCCCATCTTTTTTATGTTTAATTACCATTGTAGGGCGTTCCTTAATTTCTCTTCTTTCTCTGAGACCTTTTACACTATTTATTATTTGAAATGAATTCATAATGTGAGGCATCATAGCAACAATAATAATAATTTCAATTCGACCAAAAATTGCAATGAGAGCTACCACAGCTCCAATAGTCAAGCTACCCGTATCACCACAGAATATTTTTGCAGGATATTTGTTAAACCAGAAGAAAGCTAAGAGACTACTAAATAGTAGGATTGATATAATTAGACCGGGAAAAGTTACTATACCTTTGAAATAGAAAATGGTGGTTGCTATAATTCCTACAGCTGAAACTGGTAAGATTGTAATGGGAGTAGAACCGTTCATAACATCTAACATATTAGTAGCGTTAGATAGCACTGTAATAGCGAAGGGAACAAGAAGCCAATAAATAATTGTAATTCTAACTTGACCTATAAATGGCAAATAGGGTTTAGGGTCAAATAATAATAACCCACCATCCGAAAGAGCGGGATTTGCAATGGTTTGCCAAATAAGAATAGGGATAGCAGGGATAAGTAGGAGGAAAGGTTTTGAGATGGCACCTAATGCTTTTAGATCATCCCAGATTCCGATTAATCCTACTATGAGAATAACTAGAGTAGCAACTGTGAAATGCTGCCAATAATTCTCCCTAAAAATGAATATACAACAAAATGAAACAATAGACATTACAATAACTAAACCTACTCCTCCCATTTCAGCTACTCTTGGTCTATCTGCTTTGTGAACATCGTGGCCAAAAACTCCTTTTTTCAAGAAAAACTTACTTAGATACCAGGTTATGAAGAACGTGGCAAGAAAAGCAAATACTGCTATTATTACTAACCAAATCTTGTCCATTAATTCCATGAAGACCACATTCAGATAATTCTCGAAGTTGAACATATTTTGTGTAATTAAAAAACTTTTGTTGCTAAGCAGCTTTCATCCAAGTTTTCAAAGTAGTTATAAATGGAATTAAGGATAAAACTCTTTGTTAAAAGAAGAGCTAGAAACTTGAAAAACTATTTAACTATCAAAAGAACAAGTAAAATGCTTATTTTTAGCAAAGAATAGAAATTGAGATTTGTGTTTAAGAAAAAGAAGGTAAAATAAAGTGACCAAACAAGTAACCAAAATGCTACTGAGTGGTAATGAAGCGTTTGCTCGTGGAGTTTTGGAAGCAGGAGTTGACATCGCAGCAGCATATCCAGGAACACCCTCAACTGAGATTATGGAAACAATAGCTCATTTTGGGAAAGATACCGGAATGCATGCGGAATGGTCAATTAATGAGAAAATAGCTTTTGAAGTAGCTTTAGGTGCTTCATGGAGTGGGTTACGTTCATTTACTGCAGCAAAACATGTGGGATTAAATGTTGCAGCAGATTCTTTTTTCACTGCCGCCCTCTTCGGTGGAATGAAAGGAGGATTTGTTATGGTTATTGCAGATGACCCGAGCTTTCACTCGAGCCAAAACGAGCAAGATACCAGAATGTATGCACTAGCTGCTCATGCAATTTGTATGGAACCATCAACCCCACAAGAAGCATTAGATATGACAAAATACGCTTATGAATTCTCTGAGAAATGGGAATCCATGGTTGTTATTCGATCAACCACAAGATTAAGCCATTCAAGAGGACCAGTAATTTTAGGGGAAATCCCAAAAAGAGAAACCAATAAGGGAGAATTCATAAAAGACCCAGCAAAATTCGTTTGCTTGCCAGGAAACGCAAGAAGAACAAAACCACTTCTCTTGGCAAAAATGGACGAGATTAAAGATTACTCGAGTAAATCACAGTGGAATGTAGTGGAAAAAGGAAAAGATCCCCTACTTGTAATTACTTCTGGAGTATCATACTTGTATGTGAAAGATTCAGTGCAAGAAATGGGAATTGATCCGACCATCTATAAGATTGGTCTAAGCAATCCAATGCCAGAAGCAAAAATAATCGAATTATTAAAAGAACATCCTGAATGTCTAATTGCTGAGGAAGTAGAACCATACTTCGAGCTAAAAGTGAAGGCACTAGCAGCTGAGAATGGAATCAAAGTCAAGATCTATGGTCGAAAAGAAAAAGTAATCCCAATTTCAAATGAATTGAATCCATTAATTCTGAAAGAATCATTATCAAAGGTAATGAAGAAAGAATTTGAAGCAGTTGGGAAAGGACTTCCAACACAAACAGAAATCAATGAACTATTACCAAATAGACCACCAGAATTGTGTGCAGGATGCCCTCATAGATCAACATTCTATGCAATAAAGAAAGCAACAAGAAAACGACAAATAAAACCAATAATGCCAGGAGACATAGGTTGTTACACATTAGGATTCATGGCCCCACTAAACGCAGTCGATACAACAGTAGCAATGGGAGCATCAATTGGCATTGCAAATGGACTAGCACATGCAACAGACCAACAAATAATACCAGTAATAGGAGATTCAACATTCTTCCACACAGGAATACCAGCACTAGTAAATGCAATAGTGAACAAAGCAAAATTCGTGCTAGTGGTAATGGATAATCACCTAACAGCCATGACAGGTGGTCAACCCACCCCTGAGCTTGGTTACGGTGCTTTTGGTGAACCTGCTGGGGTTGTTATGATTGAGCAAGTTTGCAAAGGTATTGGTATTAAGAATTTGTGGATTGTTGATCCTTATGATCATGATAAAACCATTGAAGTCATGGGTGAAGCGCTTGATTGTAATGATCTCGCGGTTGTTATCTCAAGGAGAGATTGTGCTTTAGAATACAGCAGGAAAATGAGACGTGCCAAGGAAACAATGGATACTTATTACACTGATGAGGAAGTTTGCATTGGTTGTCGAACCTGTGTCAGAGATTTTGCTTGTCCAGCAATAACCTTTGATTATGAGAAGAAGAAATCACACGTTGATGAATCCGTGTGTGTGGGCTGTAGTGTTTGTCGCTCTATTTGTCCCTATGATGCTTTTACTAAAAGGTGAAGAAGATGACTGATTTGAAGAAATCTTATCAAATTGAAATTGCCGGTGTTGGTGGAACTGGTGTTCTTACCGCTGCTGCTCTTATTGGTAATTCTGCTCTTATCCAGGACATCTATGTTGTTCAGAGTGAAATTCACGGTATGGCTCAACGAGGTGGTGTTGTCAACACTGAAATCCGTCTTGGTCCAGTTAGTGGTCCGCTCATTCCGGATGCTGGTGCTGATGTTCTCCTTAGTTTTGAATTGGGTGAAACTGCTCGGGCTGTTAGGAAAATTAAGCCTAAAGTCGGCTATGTCATTATGAACAGCCACATTATCGTTCCCCCAAGTCTTGGTATTAAGAAAGGAGCAAAATATCCCGAAGCTGACAGCATTTTAGCTTTGATTAAACCGTATTCCGAGAAGGTTTTCCTAATTGATGCCTTTGAACTTGCAAAAGAAGCTGGTGATTTACGAACTCAGAACGTTGTATTGTGTGGTGCATTATTCGCTATCCCTGATTTTCCACTCACAATAGAATCCCTTAAGCAAGCCTTAAACATCCAATTCAGAGGAAAAGAGAAAATTATTGCTACAAATATGAAAGCATTTGAATTAGGCTATAATAAAATGAAAGAATTGATGAAGTAGGGCAAAAACCCTATTTCAACATATTTATTTTTGTTAACAACTTGTATTTTGTTAGTGTACATGTTAGGAGTTGGAAGTCATTTTAATTTTAGATAAGTATCTTGATGATTCGAAAGTGGAAATCACCTTTGAAGCAGGAATAACGAATATGCATGTTGATGAGTTACTTTTCTTCAAAGACATGGAAATCCCTGATTATCTAAAATTGCTGTATCAACAATCCAATGGTTTTCTTCTCGAAAGCGAGTACTTTTTGGACGATTTAGATGACCCATCTCATTTTCGATTGATCTCTTGTGATAATTTGTTTTTCACCAGTAAAAGATTGAACCTATTACCGGACAAGCGATTCATTAGATTTGCTGAAAATGAGGAAGATGCTCTCTATCTTCTTGACATGGAAAATTTGGATCCAGAAGGCAATCCTCTTATTTTACTTAGTATGCCTAGTTACAAATTTAATATTCCATTAACTAATAATATCGAAGTTTTACTCGAGGCCTCTTGTTTAGGCATCTTAGGATTGATAGAAACCTTCGGATTAAAAGAAGGTAAACGAGTGCCCCAAGTCCCTCAAAGGATGTTGAAAAAGAAGAAGAGAATCCTTCCAATTCTCAAAGAATTCTTTCTAACAGCAAAAAGAGAATTCGATTTAATAGACACGTGGCATCTATCACCTAAAGCCAAGAAAAACATTCAGATGAGTATTGCTATTTGGTTTAAAGGTTTGAAGAGCCTATTATCAGTTTTTAATTAAGAAAAAAAATAAAAAAATAGAATATTTTATGGCTCATATTTCTTTTGAGCGAGCCATAAAGGAAGCGTTAATTATTTGTTGAATTGCTCTTACGAGTGCATCTTGTTCTGTGACGAAGCTTGTTAGTTCTCCTTCTCGAGCAACTGGAGCTAAGAGTACTTCTGCCCCATCTCGAGTGACTGCGTAGAAATCTCTCATAGTGTATTGCCATATTGTAATGTTGCCTTGTTCTTTTAAGGCAGCAATGAGAGCTTCATCTCTGAACGGATCAATATCAGCTAATACTCTAATTCTTACTCGTTTTGAGATATTCTTTACTAGAAGGTCCACAAGTGATTGATCTATTGTTGGTACCACCACAGTGCATGTGGATTTTGTTCTTAGGAGCATATCATAGATAGATACCATTGAGTTTTGATTTCCATAGATGATTACTGAATGTGGTCTTGGCACAGGAATGATTTGATCGACTGAATCAGTTATTTCTTGTAGGTAAGTTTTTGTTTCATTTACCTTGTAAATAATTCCTGCTAATCTACTTGAAATTTCATTGCTAGATGTTGAAAAAGAATCTTTAATTGTTAAAAGGAAGGTATCTCCAGCCTTACCAATCAAATCTAGTGATGCACTTTGATCTCTGTTTAAAGTTGTCAGATAGTTATCCAAAGTGGATGTATATTCGGAAATCATTTCCGAAGCAATCACTTTTGGTTTGCTAAGCTCTTCTTGTACTTGTGTTTTGAAAGCGAATTTCATATCGTCTGAAAGATATCTTATGGTTTCCAAAGCCTTGTTATTGCTTTCATTATGCATTCGTAGTCTTTTAGAGGAATTTAGGAAGAGGTTTTCCAAAGCATCTTCTAGATCTGTAAAAACAACATCTCTTAATGGTGCGAGAGTAAGCGAAATATCAGACTTTAATTCTTCAATGTGTTTCAAGGTAGTAGAGAAGGCTTCTTTTGAAGTGCTGGTTATCTTTGGATTGGTTTCCTTTAGAACATCTTTTATTGCATTATTAAGATCTAGCTCAAATTTCTTGGCAATTTCAGCCCAATTAGAGTTTAGAGTTGTCTTCAACGTCTTTAGGCTAGTTGTTCCATCTTTGAGTTGTTTCGCTAACATTGAATCATTATTTTTGATGAGTTGAGTCATTCCATCAATGATTTCTTTTTGATAGACTTTCATCACACCATCATATGAAGTTTTGATCTTCTGCGATAAAGTATCAATTCTATCTGCTTGTTCTTTAGCTTCTTGAACAAGTTTAGGATCTGGTCTTTTTAGCAATCCTGCTTTGGCAATCTCGTCAATATTTACCTTTAGACCTGTTGATTCAACAGACAATTTATCAATATTCTTTCCTACTTGTTCAATCATTTTTGCAGTAGCAGCTTCGAGTTTGCCTTTCTCCTGATCAAATAATTCACGAGATGCTTTTTTGTAATTACTAATAACGCTAGTATAAATTTGGGTGGTATCTCTTGTGATAGTAGTAATTTTTACTTCAAATTCTTTCAAAGCTTTTTGTAATTCTGTTATACTGAATTTGGTAATTGCTTTGACGTTTTTCTGAAGGGAGCTTATTTCACTTCGATTTTCTTCCAGAATAGTTTTTAATCTCTCTGGAGCAGTTCCCTTATACTCTATTATTGCATTATCTAACGGAGTTAACATATCCTGAATTGTTTTATTCATCAACTGCTCGAATTTTTGTAATCTTTCTGTTGCTTTATCTGATTCATCTCGCAATATAACACTAATTTCATTACTAAGATTAGACAATTCATTACTAATTGAAAGGAAGGTTTTCGCAAAACCATCTGTTAACATTAAATCAAAATCTTCGGCTAAATTTGATACCTTATCAGAATGCCGGTAAATTGAGTTGGTTAATTCCATCTTAAGTTGCTCATTAGATGTTCTCAACTCCTCAGCAATTCTAGCAAAAATAGGCTCAATCGAAACTTTAAATTCTGACATTTTTTGGGTTAAGGTATCATAACTTGTATCAAAAACACTGATGAGAGAATTTTCAATACCGATTATATCATTTTGGAATTCTTTTTCCACAAATAAGAATCCTTTAAGGAAAGGTTCAACAGCAATGTATCTATTGATTTTCCCTTCGATCTTTTTTAAATAACCACGGTTTGACAAGTCTTGAACTACTTGTTGTAGGTCATCGAGATCGATTCCTGTTTGTAAATACATTTCACCTAAAGAAGCATTCCCAACACCAAGAATAGTCAAATACACATTTTGTTCTTGTTCTGAGAAGCCAATTTGACTTAATAATGAACTTTGTACGTTCTTTAACGACATATTTAGGCACTATCCGAATTAACTCAGTTTAGAATATTCTCTTTGCATAAAATATTTTTTCCCTTTGTAAGGTAATTCAAAACATTATTTCTTTTATTAGCTATTTAATTATTATTCTTCATACATATTTTACTATAATACCTTCTTTTATGCCAATTATTTGGGCTGAGACTAATAAATCTAAAATATCTTTGATAGTTGTTCGGATTGCTTGTAGACTTAGATTGGTTTCTTTAAGTAAAGCGGTTACAAGTCGTTCTTTTGTCAGATTTGATTCCCCTATAAGTAAAGAATTAATTTGATCAACTATTCGAGAATTAATTAAATAATTGGTTATTGTTGTTTGGATTTCAGCATCAGTCAATCTATCAGCTGACAAATTTTCAAGTAAAGATAGACCATCTTTTGTTAGTTTGTATTTGCTTTTACTTTTCCTTTTTTGAAAGATAGGAATCCAGATACAATCATTATATCTTTCGCAATGGTCTCCACAAGTGGGTATTTTAGTTTTTATCATTTTTACAAAATCTAATACTTCTAGAGGTGATAAAGCAACTTCAAACCGTTCTTTGAAGTCATAGGTGCAACCAATTTCCTTGAGGGATAATAATTCCTTGAGCATTTTATGTAGATTCATTACTGTAAGCACTTCTCATTACTCCATTAGCTAATAAATATCATTGGAGGAGAATTCATCTGCTAAATTCTCTTGTTTTAATTCATTTATTGTTCGAAAGACTTCTTTGAAGATTGTTTTAGCTTCATCTTCTTTTTCATCTGAGCTTTTCTGAGTGAATGTTTGCTGATTACCTACTAGGATGAGTTTAGCTTTTGCTCTACTTATTGAAACATTCATTCTTCGCCAATCACGATGCAATTGACCAATTATATTACTATCATTACTATTTGTCAAACTAAGAATTATTATTTCACGCTCATCCCCTTGAAATCTATCGACAGTATCAACTCGTAAGTTTTCTAGAATTTTTTCGGAGATATTATTTGCTCGAAGTTCTCCGTAAATGAGATTATTTTGATGCCTATAGGGAGAAATGACCCCAATTTGCTTTGCAATCTCAATACGATCATCCTCATTATACAGAGCTAGAAATTCAGCAATGATTCTTCCTATGATTTGTGATTCTCGAATATTAAAACGAGATTCAGTCTGAATATCGATTTCTTCTATTCCTTCAAGAGCTGCTTTGTCTTTTTCTGTGTTAATAAAAACAACTGGTTTAGTAGAAAAGAATAGTTTCTCAATTAATTCTGAAAGTGAGTTTTTTGTATTATTTATCGACTCATAGGATTCAAGAAATTCATCGATTGTGTGTTTTCCGATTGCATCATTCGCAGGAATATAATTTACTGAGGGATAAAAGGCGTTCTTTATTATTCGAGAGATTGCTTCATTCATTCGATAATGTTCAGATAGGATTACAACATTGTCAGTTTTTCCTGCCCACATGGTAAACAAACGTTCGAATAACGATGTCTTTAGTGTGCTTTCTTTCTTCAATCCAGCATTTAGCAGTACTTTTGGAACAGTTGGAGTATGCTCTATTGTTTCTTCAGAAACTACTGGTGGTAATTGCTTGTGATCACCCACTAAAACTACTCGAGGATATCCTTCTGTTGATTCTGTTTGAAGGCATCGATGTCTAAATGCCCCTAGACTTGCAGGTTCAGTAGCTTGTCCTGCTTCATCAACAATTACCCAATGAAAATTCAAACCCTTTAGGAGATTATTTCCTACACTTCCGAGAGTACCTACGATAATTCCAGCTTTTTGATAAAGCTCTATCCCTTTCTTTAATATTGTAACTAATATGTCTGCATCTGCTTTTTCGCTGAGAGTTTCATCAAATTTCGTTTTATTAGGGAGAATATATTCTTGAACCTCTTCTGAGTGATCCTTTGAGTATGATTCTAAACGAACAATATATGGTTTTAATTCCTTAAACGAGGATAATTTTACGATAACCTCATCTGCAGCTCGATGTGTATTTGCTAAGATAAGAACAGGTTTGGATAGATTTGATTCCTCTTCATCTACAAGTTTTGAATTTAATAAATAATATTCCGAATAGATTTCCCTAGCTAATTGAGCGATCATTCTTGTTTTTCCAGAACCAGGTGGTCCCTGAACAAGTAATATGTCTCCTGGCTGTAAACCTAGAGCTTTTTCAATTGCTTCTACTTTAAATTTGTCAAGGTCTTTTATCAAACCGGATCTTGGAATAGGTTTTATTTTATTGGGTTTTGATATACCGAGAATTAATTTTATTAAGTAAGGTAATTCTTTGTCAGTTATTTTTCTGCCGAGAATGCCAGATCGATTCATTGATTCAAAGAGGAAATCTGTTAAAGAACGTGATTGCCATTGAGAGAAAATTACATTCTCAACTTGATCTACTCTGAATTTATCTGCTATTTTCCCTCTTCTTTTCAATGTTGATCTTGCCTTGATTATGATTTCCTTTGAACTAAGAGATGTGATTTTTCCTTCTACACTAAATATTTCACCTGGAAGTAAGTCTGAGGGTGTTATGAAGACATCATCGCCTTCTCTAATTCTAGTGAAGATTTTCTTATCAGATGATAAAGTAAGGACATATCGATATGGATCGAATTTCTCCAATTTTAGATTAGATATTGTTACGCCTTGATTTTCTAGCTTGTCAATCTCTGTTGTTGCTAATTTATGTAGATGTCTTTTCACATTATTTAATTCGAATTTTAATTGTCTGAAATACCAAGACCAATATTCATAGAGATCTTGAGGAAAATGTAACCAGATATTTGGATCAAGCAATCTTTTTCCGTCAGAACAGATTCCTTGTTGGTTTGATGGGCAATAATTACAAATTCTACGCCAATTACTACTCAATAAATTGAAATCAGTCCCAAGGGCTGGCATAAATCTTCTCGAGAGGAATCTGTTGATTTTGTACCGATCATATCCCGAAAGCAAACCGGATTCAATAGCAAATGCTATGTTCCTTGTTTGTAAAAGTAAATCCAAGTATTCGTCACTTTGATCGTCTGCTAAATCGATTTTTCGTCTTTTTATTACTGCATGATCTTGGAGAGGAATAATTTCAGGATTATCATCTTCTAATCCTGCATCGGCATCAAAGAACTCAATATATGCTTTTGGTGCTTTCCCTGTTACCTTCTTTATAATTTCATGATACGCAAAAGCTTGTACACCACCAGGATGAGTTACCCCAGTTAATGGATCATAATCGGATTCAATGAAATATCTACTACCCGTTTTTATCTCCCAGAGTTCATCATAATCCTTTTTCAAGATTATTTGATCTGCTCTTCCAGATATTCCTCTTTCCGGAGAAAACAATAGAGTTTCATTAAGGAGTTGATTCTCTTTAATATCCTTAAATTGCTCTGCTATTTGATCTACGATAATTGAATCAACTTGCAATGGCAATTTCAAATCTTTATTTGGTCCACGAAAGTAGCTTCGTCTTAATAAGACAGAGAAATTATCCCGCCATTCATCAAGAACTGCTCGATTATATGATTTCATTGCTCTTACTGGGTCTGCACTTCTTACCCACTCATTAGAGGCATATTGTATCCCTTTATGAATAGCATTCCCTCTTACAAAACCAATAGAAGTTGGGGCATTTCTAATTGTTCTTTGTAATCCAAGAAATGATTGATAAAAATACTTAGCAGGACAATTAAAAGCTGATTCAAGTTCAGCTCCTGTAATATTATAATCAGGGGAGATTATGAATTTGAGAATTATTAATTGACCACTTTCAGTTTCTTGTTCGGTAGCATTCTCCTTCTCAGGTTTCCAGATAGCTTTCATTATTTGTAATAATAACTCCGGGGATCTTCCTTCAGAAGCTAGCCCAGCATAGCAATACCTTAACACGTTATGATAATGAGAGAATGTTGATTTTTTTGTTCTTCCAGGAAACCATTCCATCGGATAAATAACCGCAGTACATATATGGGCTCTTGTTTTTGGATCCATTAGCTTAAGTACTAATTGATATTTCTCTCCTTCCGCTTCTCGAGTCCTTTCAGCTAATACTTGAAAATCTACAAATTTTGGAGCATTTGGATTAGCTTTCAAAATCTCCAAATGGGTGAATATTTTATCCACTTATAATTCCCTCAATTACTGATTTTCTCGATAAACTGGAAAACTAAACTTCTCTTTAGTTTCCACCATAAATTCAACATCATAGATAGTGCTTAAATGATCTATGAATATTGTTTGTAAATCAAAAGCACTAGCCATAGTTGGTAAATCATCAGTATCCTTTAAACCGGTTTCAACTTCTAAGTATTGATGGAGCGTTTTAAGCGCTTTCCCCAGTATTTCATCCCCCGATGCTATTGTATCAAACGTCTCTTTATTCAACAAATATATCTTGTATAACCAAATATATGCAGCGAGATATTCTTGGTTAAATAATGCAATAGTACACTTTGCTAGTAATTGGTGTGTTCTAATCTCCTTTTCATCATCCTTTAATTGGTGAGCAAGCTCATATAATGAATCAACTCGCTTTCTGTAATAGTTTTGTTCTTCGGGGATTAGTTTATCATATTTTGATATCAATAATACAACTTCTTCAAAGAAAACGCCTTTACTCTTTACAATTCTATCAGGTGATGTTTGGATTACAGATTTCAACAAATTATGGAGTTGTTTGTAAAGATTAATTCGTTGCTGCAATTGCAGATCTCGAGCAGTCTTTGCTGCATCATTGAAATATTTATCACTAGTTCTAAACTGCCATGAATTGAGTGTTCTAATACCGTTATTATAGTTATTTTTAGCCAAGTCCTCCGCGGGATTCAAAGTTTCTTTTCCAAATTTTAGTGGAGCACCAGTTCGTTCTGAGGTAATTAATTTTATCATTATTTGCTCTGGTGAATCATCTTTGTTGATTGTTACTATTGGATCCTTCGAATCATATCTTTCTGATTCAATTATCTCAATATTATCTTTTACAGTATCTAGTATTGTTTTTTGTAAATCACTCATTCTTATTTCCTCCTCGGCTATCTAGCATTCAATCTAGATTAGTGAGACAAATATTAAATAAAAATCCATTGTCTCGCTGAGACATCGTACGCATAATATAATAGTTCTATGATAAGAGGTCAGCGAAAGTAAAAACTTTTACTTTTTTTATTCATTCCTACTAGTAGTTAATGAAGAAAGAATTGTTGCTCGAGTAAGAAGGAGTTGGATCTTATCGTTATCCGGAAATCTACTAGCGATTTTTTTAATTTCTTCTAAAACTTGGTTTAGCTCTTCGTGTCTGTACTCTCGGGCAAAAGTACTAAGAACACTAATTAATGCTTGAGCAAATTCGGCTTGAATTTCAGGGTCATCCTTATTCTTATTTGCAAAAATACGAAATTCAAAAAGAAGCTTGTCACAAGTGAAATTCTGTCTATTAGAACAGAAACGAGTAATTGCATTTGAATAACTTTTGGCAAAAAAGATTAAGACTTTCTTGTTATTCTTTGTTTCTCTGGTTAAATCACGAAACTCTCTCAGTAATTTTGCGGTTCCTTCTACATCCCAAGAACCTCGTAGATAGTAAATAGCAATTGAATATGCTTCTGCAAGAAATTCAAAGATTATTTCATTTGGATGACATCTTTTCTTTAGTTTTTTTAGGTCATCTAACAGGTAAAGCAAGTCTGCAAAGGCTTTTCTTTCTCCGAACATTTTTATTGAATTCTTCAATGCTTTCGCAAAATTTTCTTGTATCTCTTTTGAATTTGGGAAATTCTGATCAAGAATGGTGAATTCTTTAAACCAAACATAGAATTCAGAAATTGGTTGCTGTTTTGCAAAATGAGTAATCAAATCTGTTAAATCATGTGATCGTCCAATTGCGAGTTCTTCTGGATCCGAAGAGGATCGTCCGCTATATTCCAGAGGAGTTTTCATTGACCCAATATCCTATGCGAATAGCACGCCTATTCGATTATTTAAAATTATACTTTTGGTTGCTTACATAAAAATGAAAAAAAAGAGAATTGAGGGATTATTTCAATTCATAGATTTTGGAGTATTCTTTACGAAGATAATTAAGATAGTACTTTGTAGAAAGCTCTTCTCCAGTTATTTTCTTCACTAATTCTAAAGGATCATAAAGATTCCCCATTTGGTGTACTTTTGTCTTTAACCAATCTATGACTTTATTCAAGTCACCTATCTCCATATCTTTTCTCCAATCGGGAATTTCTTGGTTCATTTTCCATAATAATTGACCGTCAATTATATTGCCGATTGCATAGGAAGGAAATGAACTAAAACCACCACCAGACCAATGAACATCTTGTAGGAGTCCTTCCGCATTATTCTTAATATCTACCCCAAGATATTCTTTCATCTTACTATTCCAGATTTGTGGGAGATCATCAAAAGAAATTTTCCCAGCAAACAAATCTTTCTCGATTTCGTGTCGAATAATCACATGCATTGAATAGGTTACTGGATCAGCTTCTACTCTAATCTTTGAGGGGATTACTCTGTTAATCGCACGAACAAAAGGATCTAATTCTATATCCTTAAATATCCCTCCAGTAATTTCCTTTAATTTTGGAAGGAAATATTGCCAAAACTCATAGCTGCGACCTATAAAGTTCTCAATAAACCGTGATTGTGATTCATGAAAACCATCTGAACAACTATAACCAATGGGTTGATATTTATGCTTTTGTGGCAGGTATTGTTCGTATAAGGCATGACCAATTTCATGTAATACTGAGAAAAATGAACTTGAGAAATCATCCAAGTGGTAATTAGTGGTTACTCTAACATCATCATAATAGCCTGTTGTGAATGGATGAACAGTCTCATCAATTCGACCGGCATTCAAATCATAATTAGTTACTTTTGCTAGTTCTTCAGAAAGCTTTTCTTGAATATCCTTTGGACACGCTCTTTCAATAAGAGAATAATCGGGCTGTTTTGGTGAATTAACTATTGCTTTTATTAATGGCTTTAAGCCATCACGTAACTCATCAAACAAGTCATCTACAATTTCTCGAGTAAAACCAGGTTCATTCAGATCAAGCAGAACATCGTAAGGATCTTTTGTAGGGTCAAGACAGTTGGCAAGCTTTTTCATTAGATCAAATATCTTGATTAATTCAGGTTTAAACAACTCATAATCTGATTTAGCAAATGCTTTTTTCCAAATAGCATTCCCAAGAGCACTTTGTTTAGATATAGCTTCAACTAATTCCTTAGGGATTTTGGTGTTACGATCATAATCTCTTTGAAACAAGTAGATATTTCTTTTTTCAACTGGAGTCAATTTTTCATAATTTTCATTTGCTTTAATTTCTTCTAGGAGAGCACCAATCTCAGGATCAATGGTTTTCCCATGAATTAATCCGCTGATAATAGCTAGTTCTTCTGATCGTTGTTCAACACCTTTTTCTGGCATATATGTATCCATATCCCAGTAAATGTTCATTTCTATACTTTTTAATAGAACAATTTCTTTGTATTTTTCCAACAATTTTTTGTAAAGATCAATTTCTTGAGTTACTTTTGACATTTTCCAGCACCACGTTATCCTCTAAAAATCATAAATTTGCGAGTATTTCTCACCAGTGGCTTCTATGAAATACTTGGCAGAGAATTCTTTCCCTGTAACATTCTTAATTAAATCAAGAGGATCGTAGAGGTTTCCTTTATTACGAATATTTGTATTTAACCAACCTAGAATATTTGTTAAATTACCATTTTTCATTTGGTCCTTCCACTCAGGAATGTCTTTAGTTAATTGGGTTTGAAATTGCCCATTGTAATAACTTCCCAAAGCATATGTTGGGAAATAACCAAACAACCCCCAAGCATAATGAGTATCTTGGAGAATTCCTTCAGTATCATTTTCGATGTCAATATCTAAGTATTCCTTCATTTTTTCATTCCAGAATGATGGTAATTCAGACACTGAGAGCTTGTCTGCGAATAGTTCCTTCTCCAATTCATATCTTAGTATGATGTGTAATGAATAGGTAACTGGATCCGCATGTATTCTAATCTTTGATGGAATTACTTGGTTAACAGCATGAATAAATGGTTGTAATTTTACATCGTCAAAGAGTCCTTTAGTGAGCTCTTTGAATCTTGGCAAATAGAATTCCCAAAATTCGGAACTTCGACCAATAATATTTTCAATAAATCTTGCTTGACCTTCATGCATAGCAGCAGAAGATGAAGAACCAATTGGCTGATATTTGAATTTAGCGGGATAATTTTGCTCATATAGAGCATGACCACATTCATGCATATTTGCGAAAAATGAATCAGTAAAATCTTTAGTATTATAACTAACGGTAATTCTTACATCATCGAAATATCCAGTGGAGAATGGGTGAACAGCAACATCTATTCGACCACCCTTTAAATCATATTGAACTATATCAGCAAGATCATGAGCAACATTCCTCTGAATATCAATTGGACATTCTCTTAGAATCAAAGAGCTATCTGGTTGATTTGGGGAATCAACACATGCTTTAATGATTGGAATCAAACCTGCTTTGGCTTCTTGAAAGATTTTATCATAGATTTCTTGGGTAAAGCCTCGCTCATAATTATCGAGTAAAACATCATAGGGATCCATATCAGGATTAAGATAGGCTGCTTGCTGCTTCTTCAAATCTATCATTTTCTCAAGTTCTTTTACATAAATAGAATAATCAGCTTTTGATTTTGCTGCCTTCCATTTTTGTGTGGTAAGAGCACTATGTCTTGTTAATTCTTGAGCAAAGGATGTTGGAATTTTTGTAGCTTTATCATAATTCCTCTGGATAAGGACAATATTTCTTTTTTGAACATCTGAAAGTTTGTCGAAATCTTTGTGAAACTGGATTTCTTTCAACAAAGAACCAATTTTTGGATGAGTATTACGTTCATGAATTAACCCACTCATAAGAGATAATTCTTCGCCACGTTGCTGGGCACCTTTCTTTGGCATCATAACTTCAAAGTCCCATTGAATTTGCCCACTAACATTTCTAAGAAGAAGAATCTCTTTATATTTAGCAAGGAGCTTCTCATAAAGATTGATTTTTCGTACAACTTTAACCAACTTACATTTCTCCAAGCGGATTAGAATAAATGTAATTTTAAGTATTTCATTGAGACTGAATTGTCCATCTTAATGTTCAAATTACCAAAAGGAATTTAATTAAGACAAAAGTTAATTTCACAAAAAACAGTGTGAGAAGCAACTTGACTCCAGAAGTAGATGAAGGACCAACTGATTATATTAAATCAAGTAACGCAAGTAAGAGAGCGATTCTAGAACAATTACTCGAGAGAAAAGCGTTCGATGAGGAAAGTGCAATAGAGGAAACAGAACTAAAAATATCAAAATATGATATGTACGCATTAAATGAACTAGTAGTAGAAGGGAGAATACACTCAGATATAAGAGGAACAGTAGCATACTATTACCTAAATGAGTACTATAAACCGGTCAAGAGCTATCGAAAAGAAGTGGTAATGGGATTAAGCATACCAATACTGATTTTTCTAGTAACCATAATTCTAGCAGGAATGATAGCAATAATAGTGATGTTCTTCAGATAAGAGAAAAAACAAAAACTAGCTATTAAACGAAAGATTCAAAAAGAAAAAAGAAGCGAAAAAGAATATAGACCCAGGGCGGGTGATTTAGCTCGGTATAATGCCTGCCTTACTAGCAGGATGTCGCCGGTTCAAATCCGGCCTCGCCCACCATTTTCCTTTCGTTTTTTGTTTTCTTATAAGAATTTTAATATTGTAACTTCCCTATTATATTCTAGGGAAAGGAGTTGTGTGTATGGTTTTAGGTAAGAATAAATCAACACGACCAGAATTAGGTGTTTTATTTTTATTCTTCTTAGTTTTGGGTTTACTTGTTTGTTCGAATTCTCTTCAAACCTATAGCGTTGCCAACCCTGAGAATTCTCCTAGTGAGGAATTTGCTTTCACGGAAATTGGTCAATGGATTGCTGAAGAGGGTGTGTATGCTCTTGATGTGGCTATTGATGGTGACCTCGCTTATGTTTGCACGGGAGATTATGTTGCTATTTTGGATGTCTCAGATCCAACTGAGCCGTCTTTACTTGGGAAATTCAATCAATTTGGTAGTTATCAAGGGGTGATTCCTTGGCCCGAACAAGTTCTTGCTTTTGGTGATTATATTTTTGTTATTGCTTACTGGCACGATTATATCTATTGTTGGACGAACAAAATTATGGTTCTCGATGTCTCCGATCCATCCAATCCCTCCCTTGTTCAAGAGTTTAATGTTCAAAGATTAATCTATGACATAAGCCTTGTAGACAATTTTCTTTATGTTACTAGTAGTGGTGATTTTAGGATTTATAATGTTGAAGATGCAAATTCTCCTTTTCTTTTGGGTAATTTTTCTGCAAGTGGTTTTTTCCCTTCAGCAATTGGAATTCATGGTTCTTATGCTTTCCTTGGTTCTTATTCTAAAGGTTATTTAGTGCTGGATATTTCCATTCCAACGAATCCTTTTATTGTTAAAAATTGCACTGATTTCTCTATTACTAGAATTCATTTTGAGGAATCAATTGTTTATGCTCTTATAAAACCTACTGGTTATAGTTCTTCTGGGAGAGATTTTGCTATTTTCAACCTTACAGATTCATATAATCTTGTTGAGAGAAATCTTTTTCACGTTTCCGAAGAAAATTGGGATTTCATTTTTTCTGATGGTTACATCTACATGAAGACTTATAGTTTCGATTTTTGTGTTTTAAATGCAACTAATTTTTATCATCTTGAGTTTGTTTATCAATCTAATGAAGAGAAATTAGATGCGCAAGGTTTTGCGATTGTCGGAAATGATTTTTATCTTGCAGCTGGAGCAGAAGGTCTGATAATTTATCAAGTGAATTATCCCCCGATTACAATTACCTTGAATCAATCTGCTTTTCTTATTTTCATTGTTAGTGTTTTTGCATGCGGTATTTTCATTAGAAGAAAACGAAGATAAGAAAATTCAGCTTTTTCTTTCAATCTCTATTAATCTTCTATATCTAGATAGGGAAAAATCTGTGCTTTGAAGAGATACTTTGTTCCTTCTTTTAATTTCTCCATGATTTTTTCTGGATCTCCAAATTTCTCATTAAATTCTCCCATAACTTCTCTTATTTTATTCATTAGGAATATTCCTTCTTCTTCACCTGTTATTAAGGAAGAATGATACGGCATTGGATAGCTTTTTCCCTTTATTGTATAACTCAAATCTCCCGTTCTTTCATCGTGGAAGACATCCTCAAAAGGTTGTTGTTGTTCTAGCTTCTTTATCTGATCTGTGAGAGTATTTGCGAAAATATGATTAATAATTGCAAAAAATTGTTGAAGTTCTAAAACAAATGATGATCGTTCTTCAAGTGGGCTTGCTAATAAGCTTTCTTCATCTAAGGTATATAGATGATCAGCGATATTTTGACTTAGTCTATAGAATTTTATTTTCCCTGTTGGGTTCATAAAAACATCAACTAGTCCATTTTCCACTAATTTCTTTAAGTGATGAGAAATTGTGCTTCTCGATTTTTTTGTAATCTCAACTAGCTTTTCTGCGGTTACTTCACCCTTGAAAATTATTTCAAAAACTATCCTTGATCGAATGGGATCAAAGAGAACTTCTAATACGTTTCCTATGCTAGGATCTGCTGTTTCTGTTTTTGGTTTTATGAATTTCAAGCGCTTCATAGCTATATCATGTATTTAGAAATATTTAAATATAACGATGAAGTAAATATATTTCGATGATATCGAAACGTTATCATTAAATAGGAAAATAGTGATAAACATGTCGAAAAAAAGCATGTCGCCCGAAATATTGGTTGAAAAATTCGATCCACTAAAAGAATCTGATGAAGAGTGGAAACGATTCCATGAGTACCGAAGAAAGAAGCATATGGAGGTTAATCCAAATGATCCAGTTTCTAGTGATGCATCTGTTAAAAATTCCGTGCAACAAAATGTACAGAATCCTGAATTCGGAATTCACTTACTTAGCATCATTGATAAAAAAACCAATAAGCAAGTCGGTGATGCTTTGCAAGGACTTATTCTTGAAGCGTCTCCTTCTTATGAAGGAACTAAGCATCTCATACAGTTTGATATTTTCTTATTATCATCGTATCGTCGAAAAGGAATTGGCAGTCGATTATTGAAGCAAGTATATGATTTTGCAATAGAACACAACAAAACATTACTTGTCACAGATTCCTCTGATGAGGATGGTAAAGCATTTTTGAAAGCTATTGGTGCACAAGTTGCGTTATCGGGTGTTGATAATCGTTTACAACTAAGCGATGTGGATTGGGATATGATTGAGTCTTGGGCTAAGGAAGGTCCAAAAAGATCCGCTGGAACAATACTCGATATAGTCCAAAAAATTCCAGATGAAATCCTAGAAGAATATTGCAAGGTTTATACTGAAGTTACTAATCAACAACCATTAGGCGAATTAGACGTTGGTGCTATAGTTTTCACACCAGATAGCTATAGAACAATGGAAGAAATGTTTGAAAAGATGAACCGTACTTGGATCACTATAATCGCTAAAGAACCTAATGGCAAAATTTCTGGTCTAACTGAAATGAGATATAATCCAGAACGTAAAACTATGATTTCCCAAATATTAACTGGGGTGCAACAAGATTATCGAGGTCGCGGAATTGGCAAGTGGTTAAAAGCTGCTATGCTATTATATGTTCGTGAGAAGTATCCTGAAATTAACATTGTCACAACGGGGAATGCCACTACAAATAAACCCATGCTTTCAATTAATGATCGTCTTGGCTTTAAAGTTCATAAAGAAACAGTAAACGCACAAATTACTGTTGATCAATTAACTAATTATTTTAATTCCCTGTAATTATGTGATGTTACGGAGGAATTTATTTTTCTTTTTATCTTTTCCTCATAAATTTCTTTTGAAATGGTGATTGTATCCAAATCCTTTTTTACTTTTGAGTAAACCATTTTACAGCAAAATTTCAGGAGATAGTTAGACGCCATCAGAAGAGATTCAAGAGGACTTGCTAGAATCTTCCACTCAAGAAAAGAAAGAGAATTTGCATCTCAATGGCAACAGAAGAGGTATTCTCTGGTTAATTTCGATGTTTACTACTGCGAACATTAACATCTTTATGCAGTTCTATCCTGCTTTTGCTTATCTCTACGGTGTTTCTAAAGCGGCTCTTGGTTTTCTGACTTCTATTAGAAATTTGATTAGCGGTCTTTTCCAGGGATCCATTGGTCGATTGTCGGATAAAATAGGTCGAAAGAACATTCTTATCATTGGTTTCATTCTTAGTTTTCTGATTCCTCTCCCTTTGATTTTCTATCGAGCTCAGTGGTTTCTTATATTGACTTCAGTCATTCAGGCACTTTCTGTGAGTATTATTCTTCCTTCTTGGAATGCGGTGTTAGGAGATGTCACTCAACCTAGTTTCAGAGCAACTTTTATTGGGAGAATTACATCAGTTGCTCGAATATTTTCTGTTACTTTAACTCTAGGTCTTGCTGGTATTTTTGCAATTATTGAAAGTAAATATAATAATGTCCTTACAATTTTTGGTAGAGTTCATTACATTGGTTCTAACACCCAATTTGGCATTGTTTGGATCATGGCATCATTTAATGCTTTACTTTGCATTGCCTTCATTTTTTTCATGAAAGAAACTCACGTTGTTTCTGAGGAAAAGCGAAAAGAAATCCCTAAAATGTGGGTTTCACTGAAAGACAAGAGTTTTCGAAAATTCTTGATTATTAATTCTGTTTATGGTATCGCCATGTCTATTATTTGGCCAATTAATCCCATAGTTTTAACGGATGAAAATCTCCTGAATCTTGGCGAAAGTTTTTCTAAATTAGCTTTACTTACTTCTGCATTTGCAGTTTTTATTGGATTGACTACAATTATTGGTGGTAAAATTTGCGATAAGATTGGTCGCAAACCTACTATTATCATTTCTATAGTAATTCTGATTCTCTTCCCTGTAAGTATGATCCCTGCAGTTGCAACTAATAGATGGGCTTTACTCATTGTTTCCCGAATGGTAGGGGGAGTTGGCACTGGTTTGAATTTTGTCGCGATTAATGCCTATACTTTGGATATGGCGCCCCAGGAATTGATGGGAGCATATAGTGGTATGCGCGAAATGTTTTATGGTATCACCACTTTTATTGGATCACTTATTTCTGGCTTCATTGTTGAGGCATTGGATGTAAAATTCGCTTCAATAGGCTATACTAATTCTATTCAAGTTGCAATCATTGCCATGTGTATAGGCACGACTATTCTTCGAATTATGGCTGCTACGGGTTTTCTTTTCATTGATAAGGTCAAAGTTGCAAGTGATTAGCAGAGATTAGAAATTCTTTTTTACCTTCAATACTTTGGATTGTTAAGTTACTATTGGAGAGTTAAAGTGAAAAATTGTCTGATAATCAATCAAAGTTACAGAGCAATTCAACTGCTGGGATTGATGAAAATTCAGATGAGATATTAGATAAGAACGAATTAGATGACGTAATCGAAGAAAAAAAACCAAAACAAAAAAAGCTCTTTTGGTTGATCTCCACAGGCAGCAATAGCTCAGATTTAATCTTATTGAATTTCTTCCAGTATTTTGCAGCCAATATAGTTTCTCTTGGCATTTTAGGATATTTAACTGCAATCCGCAATTTATTGAAAGCACTTTTTCAAGAGGTTTTTGGTCGGCTCAGTGATCGACGAGGAAGAAAAATATTTCTTATCACAGGTTTCTTTTTAAGTTTTGTAGCAACCGTACTTCTAGCTTTTTCCTATAGAAGCCAAATTATGTTGATTATTGTTATCACAATTCATGCTTTTTCATTCAGTATAAGTTTCCCAGTTTGGAATGCGACACTTGGTGATGTGACTGAAATCAAAGGCAGAACAACGTTCATTGGAAAATTAACAGCTATTGGACAAGGAGTTGGTGTTGCTTTAATGTTAATTTTAACTGGTTTCTTTTATATCCTCGAGAATTCCTATGGTTATGCTTTGGACTGGAAGATCGAGTATGGAATCGTTTTTGCTATTAGCGCTTTCTGTTTACTTCTTAGTGCTATTGGAGTACTTTTCCTAAAAGAAACGAGGAAATCAGATCTTATTCACAAACCTCCAAGAATGTTGACTTCACTCAAAAACAAACCATTTAGGAATTTTATCATTGTAAACAGTGTCTATGGTATTGTTATGGCAGCTCTCTGGCCCATTTACCCAATAATACAAGTTAAAGCCCTTGGAATGGAATTTTATCAGTTAACATTGGTATCTGCAATTTATGCAATATGCTTTGGCATTTCTGGTTTCTTTGGTGGAAGAATTGGTGATCGCATCGGTCGTAAACCAGTTCTTATTGTCACACGGTTTGTGCTATTTACGGTTTCTCTTCTTTACATTCCAGCTGTTATTTTCGATGCTTGGGGATACGTAATCTTAACCAATGTCGTTAGTGGTCTTTGCAATGGAGCGTTTTTCATTGTGATGAATGCATACGCTTTGGATTGTTCTTCAGAAGACACGAAGGGCAGCTATTCTGGTTTAGCTCAAGTTTCTTGGGGTATTGCTACATCAGTCGGATCTCTTGTTGCAGGTTTTATTGCACTTGCTATAGAAAACAATGCTTCTGGGACTCCGGTTGAAGCAACTAAATATATGATAATTATAACAACTATTGCTATAGGAGTCTTGCGGATTCTAGCATCTATTGGTTACTTCTTTGTAAAAGAAAGTTTACCCAAACATAAGAGAACTAATCATTCAAAGTAATGTATTTAAAATTTGAAAAGGTTATTTTGATTGTGTTTGACTGTCTTCAGGAGTATATTGGACAGGATGAGTCGGAGCTGCTTCCTCTGCTTTCTTTAGTTTTAGAGCTTCGCGAGCTTCTTTTGGAAGGCTTTCTTCTATGAAGAAATAACCAATGGATGCGATAAATCTAAGAATTGCTATTATTGAAAACATTACTATCACCATAAATCTAATTCTATCCTCTTCTGCAGCATATGGAGCGTTGTTTGTAATTGCGGTTGCTATAAAACCAGCGGATAAAGAACCAATAAATGTTAAAACCCCCCAACCGACTTGTTGAAGACCACTATATGCGCCCATTTGATCCTCAGGAGCAATATCTAGAATATAGGCATTCATTGATACAGTTATAGCACCCATGGCAGATCCACCAACAATATTTGATATCAGCAGCATTTGCCAACTACCCATGTAAACTGCACCAATCATAACTAAGGGTATAACAAACATGGCAGCGCGACCATATATTATGAAAGGTTTTCGTCCAAATCTATCACCCAATTTACCTCCAAAAAATTGACCCAAACTAGAGAAGACTGAAAACACAGCATTAACTATGGCTATTTGTGGAAAATTCATTCCAAGAACAGAGACTTGTGCTATTGGAAAAATTGGCCACATTAAAGACATGATCAAACCGTAAACGGAATTAATTATAAAGAATTTAGTAAAGCGTTTATCCTTTAAAGCAAGCAGCATTTTAGGTTGCTTCTTTTGGTTCCCATTCTTATTTGTTTCTCTGAGAAGTAAAGCCCCGACGAAACATAAAATGAAATTAAATGCTGCAACACCAAAAGCTATACCATATTGTAATCGCGGTTCAATAACTGGAACAAAAATAACGAGATCGCGGAATTTAAGATGAACATTAAATCCTCCGTATTCCTCAATGATATAAAACACTCCTGCGAGTGCTAGCATTAAGCTTACAGAAACGGCTGTGCCCATTGCAGATAAACGACCCATGAAACTAGCTCGTTTCTCAGTCTTTGTAACATCACCTAGAGTAGCGTTCCATACTGGAATTATTATGCTAAGTGCAGTTGCTTGAACTATTGAGATTATAATTAGCATCATTGGATTATTCAGAAATATTAGAACAATCATAATTGAAAAGCTTAGAAAAAAACCTAGTAAGAGGAAATATTTTCGACCATATTTATCGCTTAATCGACCTATAATTCCTTGAAAGAGAGAACCCATTAAATTACGAATGGATGTTATAAATCCTAAAATTGAGCTTGAAACTCCAACTAGAACAGCAAACGCTGAAAAGAAATTAAAGAGAAACGACTGACCAGTAGCATTCCCAATTGAAATTAATCGAAATAAATTATTTCTTCTCTTCACTTCTTTCTCATTTTCATCTGATTTCTCTGCAGAAGGATCACATTCCTCATCTGGAATCTCTTCTTCTATTGTTTCTCCTTCTTTCATAGAAATCAGTCCTAGAACAAATTTGACTCAGTTTATATTTTTCTTTTAAACGTTCAATGAGTTTTAAACATTTGTAAAGAAGTTAAAAAATATATAGAAAGAAGAAGAAATGACTTACATTTTCACTTCTTCAAAGAAATTTGGATGGTATCTTACTAATCGACTCTTTCCTTGACCATAAACTTCGTGTTTCAGTTCGCTTACTATTTTAATTTCATCGAACACAAACAAACCATTATCGTATCCTCTTTGGAAGAGATCAAATTCATGTAGGGATTCAAAGAGTTCTTTTTTGAACTCTTCTTCATTATTCGTGAATTCAGGTTCAATTGTTAAGGTTATTTTTGGTTTGTATTTATCTCGAGAAACGAAGACTTCCCAAAGATTTACTTTACCATTCTTGAATTCTTTTCGTAATAATTGATCGAAGATTATTGCTGAAAGTCTTATGATTCCTAGATTAATGACACTATCAGTTCTACCAATGATTTTTAGTCTTACACTGTCTTCTCCACAAGCACACTCATCATTTCCAATGACTTTTACTGCATCTCTTACACGATACCTGACCATTGGCATTGCTTCTTTAAAGTCTGTTACAACTAATTCTCCTGTGAGACCTTTTTCTGCTTCTGATGCAAGAACTGTTCCCGCGAGATAGTCAGGATCACTTTCTTCTTTTTCTAACTCTTTATCTGGGATAATTTCAACTATAGCATGATGGCTTGGAAAGTGCATACCATTGTGTTCTTTGCATTCATATCCTCCACTGAAACCTTCTGTAAAGGCATAGACATCAAATGCTTCTAAACCCCACTTATCTTCTATTGCTTTTCTGTAAGGATCTAGTGATTCCCCACCAAAATAACCATATTTCATATCTTTGAAGATATTTTTTGGATAGATTTTTTTGAGTTTAGTAGCAAAGGCAGCTACTCTTAATTTCATGCTTTTTTCCATATCTGCTCTTGCTTTCAGGATTTTTGGAGTGTTGATAGCAACTTCATCAGCCATTCTCAATGTAATAGAGGGAGTTCCAACAATTACTGTAGGACTTCGTTTCATTAATAATCCAAAACCATCTTGAACATACTCTGGAGAAAATGCAAGAACTTCTATAGGAGTTCCTAGTTTTCCTGTGTTTTCCAGCAACTTAAATGGTGAGCTTCCAGAAATAAACGGAGGGGGTAATACTATTGTTAAAATTCGATCTGTTGGTGAAAGAGTTTTCATAAATGTATGAGCAATTGCCACACCTGCAAGTTGATAATCATTATATGTCCAAGGTATCCACTTCTTATTTCCCATGGAACCAGAAGTTGTGTACCAAAAGCCAACTGTTTCTGTTAAAATTAGGTCTTCTACTGAATGATTCTCCCAAGCTATCCTTAAATCATTAGCACTTGTGAATGGAATTGTTTTCAATCCTTTGTAACCCTTTAATTCTTTCACGTTTAAGTTTCGTTTTTTCCATCTCTCATGATAGAGAGCTGATTTGTATGCTTTTTGAAAAAGCTGGGTGTCCTCTAGACGTTTTTCATGTTTTTGGTATAGTTTCTGGAATTCTGACATATCTTTCAATATCCTTAAATTGTTTTACTGCCAATTAAGCAATATTATTATTTGTAATCCTAACAAATTCTAATATCGGTATTTATTCATTATCTTTGCGGTTGATATCATATGGCGTTCGACAATTTACTCTCATCCCTCATTAAAAATCGACTGAATAAAATGAACAAATTATTGGAAAATAACGATCTAATTTCTATTCAGAAGGAAATTGAAAAATATGACTATAAGAAATTAAAATTAGTGAAGAAATACCATCTTATAACTGGTTTAAAACATGTAGCCAAAAATTCCCCCTATTACAAAGATAAAATGCCACCTCAAATAAAAGATATCAAATATAGTAATGCTTTAGCGATTATTCCAAAATTACCTTTTACAACATCTCTAGAGGTTTCAAAAGATTCAGAGCAATTTCTAGCAATACCAAAAGAAGATGTTGTTAATATTCATTTTACTTATGGGACAACGGGTGGCAAAAAAACAATCTATAACTCGAGAAGAGACATGAGACAAATCAATTACAGTTATACTTTAGGATTTATCAACTGTGGAATTGTTGCGTCAGATATTGCACAACTAGTTTATTCCTTTGGTGTTTGGGGATTGGCTGAGAATATTCAAAGAGCATTATTAAATCAAGGAATTATCACTTTATCCACCGGAAATTATGTTAATTTTCAAGAACAACAGCAATTTATCGAGAAATTTGGAACTACTGTGATTTTTGGCACCCCATCCTACGTTTACAATCTCGCTCAAGAGTGTGACCTACCACAAAAGAACAAGGATAAAATGAATGCAATTCTTGTAGGTGGAGAAGGATTACCAGAACATCGAAGAAAAATAATCGAGGAGCGTCTTGGTGGAGAAGTCTACATTAATTACGGACTTAATGAAGTGGGTGGTGGAATAGGTTCTGAATGTAGGATTCATAAGGGATATCATATTTTTCCTTCATCACACATCGAAATCATTAATCCAAAAACTGGTGAACCTGTCGATACAGAAGAATTTGGTGAACTTGTTGTTACACCACTTAATAGAGAAGCAATGCCTTTACTTCGTTACCGCACTGGTGATATAACTCGAATGCTTGATGGTGAATGTGATTGTGGATTGAAATTACCTAGAATTGATTATCTAAAGGGTAGAGCTGATGATAAAGTAATAATTGGAGCGGCAGAAAAATATTATCCCATTGATTTCGATTTATTATTTGATCCTATGCCTGAAATCAAAGATTATTGGATTGAAATTAGCACCAAAAATGACAAAGATGCTTTACTGATATATGTGTTAGCAGATAAACCATCAAAGAAATTAGAGGAGAAAATTATAGAGAAATGTTATTCTTTAGACTCCATAAAAATTGACATAGAGACCACTAAAACACTGAATGAACCGGAAGTTGTTTTCATAGACAAATTACCAAAAGGTGGAAAAAGAAGAAGACTTGTAGATAAAAGAAAATTTCTAAAATAAGATGATGGATGATCAAAATGAAAAAAAGATCAAAAATTATTCTTGTCATATTTCTCGTATTAGTTACTTTAACTGGAATTATTGTTCCTCTGATTCCTTTTATGTTGTTTACTCCGGCCTATGGTACTCCTTCTTTTGAATTTCCTATGGTTGAACCTCTCAATATTACTAGTTTGTCTGCCTATAACACCCCAGATTGGGGGGAACCGGGAGTATTTCACAATGGTATTGATTTAGCGATTAGTGGTCCAACTCAACTCATCTCTCCATGCTATGGGATTGTAAGCAATATTTGGTATAACATTAATCCATATTCTGAGGGAGAAGTAGCAATGATCCACGTATCCATAATGGTTAATTATGGTTGGTCTCTAAAACTAGTTTTTGAACCATGGGCAAATACAACGGAGATTCGAGAACAACAATTAGCAGCAATAGTAGTTAAAGTTGGAGATAAAGTCAAACCTGGGGATTTAATTGGAACGTTACTGTATAATTATGACTATCCTCATCTGCATTACATGATTATGCATTTTGGAACTGATGTTTGCCCATTTGCTTATTCATCAGCAGAAGCTAAAGCAATCTTCATTGAAATTGCCACTAGAACTAATACCACCATTTGTTATCCTTAGTGTTTTTTTTGATTAAATTAGTGATAAAGTTATGAATCAGAACAGCTAGTAGTTATATTACAAAAACAAACCAGTTATGAGTTGATTCTTTTGTGTGGAAGATTTGCTAGATTCTCACCCGCCCATGTGTTTAGGATGTTGTTTCAATTAAACGAGTTTCTTGAGCTTCCTCCTCAGTACAATATTGCTCCAGGACAAGACATTTATGCTGTTCGAGGAATCATTGTGAGAGACGAACAAACAAGAGCAGCTGCTATAAACAACTATCAAAAAGAAGTTGTTCCTTTCAAATGGGGATTGATTCCTTTCTGGGCTAAAGACCCTACAATTGGGAATCGGATGATTAATTCTCGTTCTGAAACCATTAGTGAAAAACCATCTTTTAAAGCAGCTTTCAAGAATCATCGCTGTCTAATCCCAGCAGACGGATTTTATGAATGGCAAAAGAAGAGAGATGGACCAAAACAACCCTACTTTATTCATTTAAAGGAGAACCAACCTTTGGCTCTTGCAGGTATTTGGGATAAATGGAAAAGTCCTGAAGGGAAAGAAGTAGAATCTTGTTCTATACTAACCACTGAACCAAACAAAGTAGTAGAACCTATACACAAACGAATGCCTGTGATAATTGATCCTAAAGATTTCGATTTGTGGTTAAACCCCGAAAACAAGGAAATAGATCAAGTCAAACCTCTTTTGAAACCTTATGATGCCGATAAGATGGAAGCTTATCCCGTTCCTCTCTATGTAAATAAACCAGAAAACAAAGGGGAACAATGTATTACAAAACTCGTAGAGAAGTACAAGCAACAAAAATTATTCTAAGCAAGCAACTTCTCAAGGGAACTTTTTCCCGGAAACGATTTGTTCCGTGCATTTTTTTCGACAAAAATACTTACAGTTGACTCTCACTTTCGGTCATCTATTAATTAAGGTCTACTCTAAATGTTCCTCGAAAATGAACTGAGGATTTGCAGCCCTGCTAAGAGGAGAAGGGTAATCAAGTTGGAGACCACAGTAAATATGAATCGAAAGCAAGAGGTTAGGTTCCTACTAACTGACCTTGATTACAAGATGCCAGAAGAAGAAGGTCAGCTACCTACTATTAGGTTATTTGGAAAAACGGAGGATACCCAAGTTCTTGTGAAAATTCGTGATTTTGTTCCCTATTTATATGTTAAAAAAAACAAAGACATTGAGTTTATTATTCAAAACGATCCAATTATTAGTCGCTGGCAAATTGGGATAGAAGAGGTTACTTTACGACGATATTTCTGGGCAGGTGAGAGAGAAAAAGTCATCAAGCTTTATGGACTCGACCCTAGAAAGATTTTTGACATTAGCAATGAACTGCAAAAACTGGGTCTCGAGACGTTTGAAACAGATATTCCGTATCTCAAAAGATTTCTGATAGATAATAGCATCAAGTGTTTGAATGTCCTTGCAGTGAAAGCTACTAAGAGCGAGCGAAAAGGAAATGAGCTGCATCTTGAGGCTAGTTTTAGGGATATTCAGACTGTCTCTGATTCAGAAATCACCACTCCTGTATTATTTTATCCATTGAAGACCATGGCTATTAACGTGAAAGTCGCTCGAGAGGACGAGACGATTCAAGAGTTGTTGCAAAAAAAGAATCGTCCAATCCTAGCCATCAGTACGATGTGGGGTGAAGACACTAAACCTGAAAATGGCAAATTATTCATTTTACAAGAAAATTCGGAAGAAGAAGAGAAAAGAGTGTTAATGGACTTCATCAAGTATTTTCAAAAGATACAACCAGATATCCTCTGCACTTTTCAAGGGGATTCGTTTGATCTGCCCTACCTCATCCATCGAATGAGTGTTCTCGGCATCCCTACTCATTTATTATCTATGTTCAGAGATGAACCGAGTTATTATTCCGGACAATTGCTTTCGTATAGGATGAAGGGAAGGATGGTTTTTGATTTAGCACTAAGAACCTGGGGCATCCACCCTCCTTCTGGTAAGAAAGGAATATACGATGTTTCGGGAGAAGTTCTTGATAGAGGAAAATTCGGGGTGAAGAGAAAGGAAAACGGCGATAATTTCGTAGAGTATTCAGCGGGATTAGGAGAAGCTAATGCAGATAGAGTCTTTTGGACTCTCTGGAAAGAGTGGGTTGTCGAAGGAAAGAAAGAAAGCTTAAGCCTTTTAGCAAAGCGTTGTTTTTATGATTGTAAACTGATTTTTGACTTGTATTGGAATCTTGGAATGACCGGGTGGATAGAAACCCTACGAGTAACTGGTTTTCCAACAGCAGAAGCCAATAGTTGCACTGAAAGACTCAACGGAGAATTTGAGTTGATGCGGTACATGCGTCGAAAAGGAATTCTCATCCCGAAACGACCTGACGCAACACAAGTGGAGAAGAATAGGCTATTGCGGGAAACCCATCCTCACGAGGGGGGAACAGTGCTCTATCCAAAGGGTTCTCTTCATACGGGAGTTCTCATCGCAGATTTCCGCTCAATGTATCCAAGTGTGATGATTGCTCACAATGTTGGAGGAGAAACATTAAGGCAATGGATTGAAGCAAGTGATTATGGCGATCCGAAAAAGCTTTTCGACAAACAATCTCGGTCCTGCCTTTCAATCATGGAAGAGACTTTGATTAGTAAGAGAATTAACAAGAAAAGCGAAATAAAACGACTCTCGAAACTGCTGGAAGAAACAACTGACCAAGCAGAACGAAGCAACATACAAGGAACAATAATTGTGCTTGAGAGAGAACAGAACTCTATGAAAATAGTAGCCAATTCGATGTACGGAGCCCATTTCTACATTCGGAGTCGCTTCTATACCCAAACACTGGCATCAGCTATTGCAGACAGTGCGAGGACGTACCTTCTGGGCATTGAAGAAGGTCTTGAAGAGGTTTCGAGAACGGTCACTCCTTGCGAATTAATTTATGGGGACACAGATTCTACTTTCATCAAAATCTTAGATGAGAGTATCTTCACAGAAATTTATGCTGAAACTAACCTTGAGAAAAGAGAGAAACTCATCAGCAAATTAATGCGGCAAGTAAATGCGATCCTAAAAGAGATTAATAACAAACTTCCAAATCCTCTCGAGTTAAAATTTGAGGATATTGCTTACCGAGTTATCTTTAAACCTGATAGAAAGAAAGCCTATAGTTACATTAGTTTACTCACTGAAGATTTCAAAGTGAAGGGATTCGAGGCAGTTCGTTCTGATTGGTCTCCTCTTGCCAGAACGGCTCAAAGAAAAGTTTTGGATATTCTGCTAAGCCACCCCAAAAATTCGAGAGAAAACGAAACTGAATTTCAAACTGCAAGACGCTTTCTAATGGCTCTTGGCACTAAAGTCCTGCAAATGTCTACTGAGGAACTACTTCCTAAGGTTGTTATTCTCTCGCCAATTCGTCGTCCTCCGAAAGATTACAAAGCGAAAGCACCCGCGGTGCAAGCCTTTGTGAATTATGCCCCTCGAGAGAATTTACAGGTCGACAAAGAATGGATGGATTATGATAAATTCCCCTGGGTAATTGTTGCTGGGAAAGGATCAGTGTATGACCGGGCGAGGCATCCAAAATACGTTGATGATATCGATAGAGAACACTACGTGACAGAAATGCTTCGTTGCTGTGAGGACCTTGGGGTGAAAGTTTCCTTGAAGGAAGTTAAAGGAGCTCTTCCTGGTCGATTAGATCATTTATTTGCCAGTGTAAGTGAAGATGTAATGGTAAAAGAGGAAGAAATTATTCAAATCGAGGATGATGAATTACTTGAGGTTGATGAAAATTCTGACATCATTGAAATCATTAAACCCATTCAAAGTGGAGAGTTAGAATGGAGGAAGAAAAAGAAAGGTATTAAGAGAAATGTAAAAAGGCAAAGAGCAGCTGGGCAAGCTGCTTTGACGCTATTCGCTAACTCTGATGAAGTAATTACTCCTGAATAAGTTCACTAACAAGTTTTGGTCCTGTTCCAGCTAATTCTTGCATGAATTTTCCTGTTAATTCTACTAATGGAGTATCGTGTGCTGCCTTGTTTGTGCCCAAATCAATAAAAGAGCAATTTGTAAGTGCTTTTGCTACATTATGTGCAAAATCACTTTCATGAACTGTATCTAAAGTGGCACCAATTAATATTAACCTGTCTTTTATTTTTGGCAAAATATCCCACCCATTGTAATGAGCGATACTTAGAATGTTTTTCCGCATTTTTCTAGGATCTGCTTCTTTTAGGGATCGTTTATATTGAGCTGATTGCTCAGGTTCATTTTTTTTATCAACTCGGACATCTCCGACAAGCCAACTAATAAGAGGTTTAAGCATTTGTATAACAAATGGAGGGACAATACGTAAAACAAAGAGTACCCATCTCGGGAAATGAAATTCTACTCCAGGACTAACTAAGATAGAACCAAGTGGAGTCATTGTTT
Organism: Promethearchaeati archaeon; assembly: GCA_013166835.1. Taxonomy (GTDB): domain Archaea; phylum Asgardarchaeota; class Heimdallarchaeia; order JABLTI01; family JABLTI01; genus JABLTI01. The sequence continues at coordinate 41,137 of JABLTI010000011.1, forward strand.
TTTGTGCATGATTCTCAAGAACGGATGCTCCAGCCAACGAACTCGAAATTGTGATGTATTTTTTCTTATCTAAGCCTAATGCTTTCTCTACATCAGCTAAATCCATAGCATGACGAGGAATATCAAATTTGGCTTTCTTTACAAGCTTACTTGTGATTTTCTCTCTTGATTCAACATAATATACAGGGTAATTTTCATTTAGTTCTTGAACAACTGGTTCCCATCGAGGGAAAATGCTAAACATCCCTGGGACGAAGAAAACAGTAATATCCTCTCGAGGGTTTTTAACATCAGTAAAGGATAGAACTCTTATTTCACATCCATCTGACGTTGTGACCATTTGCTCTTTTGCACTTTGTTCAAAAGGAGATTTCTGAATTTTTTTCTTCTTCGATTTCAATATACTCACATCTTACATTCATTTAATACTCAAACGAGGGATTTTATTATTGTGTTGCCAAATTTAGAAAGGTTGTATAAATCATTTCCGTCTTCTATTTCGCTTAGCTTGCTTAAGTTGCTCTGCCTGTTTTATCTTCTTTCTTTCTTCTACCAATTTTTCTTCCTGTTCTTTTTCATGTTTCGCTAACCACATCAAAGTAATGTCTTCAATAGAGATTCCTGATGTTTTGAAATCAATGAATTTTCCCCATTCTATTATTTTATTATGGATATCAACCGCTTCAGCACGAGTTCCTGCGAAAAACCTACACATTCCACCAATCATTTCAAATCTCGGCCAGATACTTTCTGCTTCCTTTTCTGACATTTGATCTTTTGGTATAACCATAATATCGTACATATAATTGAATTCATTTTGTAATTTTGTTACATCGACCATTCCTTGGACAGTCCCACCTAGAGAAATAAGGAGGATTTTATCACACAGCTGATCCACAACATCAGGTGAGTGATCAACTAAAACCAATGTTCGTTCTTTGCCTTGTTTCTCAAGAAAATCAAGAACAATCTGTTTTCTCCTAAAATCAATACCACTTGTTGGTTCATCGGCAAAAAGAATTGCGGGATTTTTTTGTAATCCAACACATAATCTGGTTATTGCTTTTTGCCCTTCACTAAATGTTTCAAGTTTTGTATTCCATAAATGATCAAGTTGCAATTCCTCAATGAAATCCTTAGCTAGTGCCATATCACCTTTTGTTACTTTTACAAAGAAATCCAAAGTTTGTTTTAGAGTTAATTTCTTTTGAAAATCCATAGCTGGAGATACAAAACTAATATGCTTTCTTACTTCTTTCATTTCTGAAACAAGATCATACCCACAAACTTGTGCATCTCCACCATCAGGTGAATAAATCGTTGAAAGCGTTTTTAATAGAGTGGTTTTTCCTGAACCATTAGGACCAAGTAAAGCTAGAGATAAGCCCTTGGGTAAGTCAAATGTAATTCCATCGAGTACCCTTTTTTTTGCAAAAGGGTCTTTTTTTCTTGTTAAAAATCCACCCATTGGAAATTCCTTAATTAAACCATCGGATTGTATTATTTGATCAACCATTCTTGACTCACCTAATAAAATTCTATTGTACCTCTCTTTCTAGCGATTTTAGTCATCCACTTTACGAAATAATAAGATCCTATGAGAAAGACTACACATACTGCTACATTAATCAGAATTACAATGCCATAAGATAGTCCCGCAAAAGACCCACCACCATCAATTAATGACATATCTGGAAATCTTGCAGCAGTATTGTGTTCTATCAAATACTTACGAAAAGCAAATTGTCCTGAAACAACCGGAGAAGAAATTAAAAATACTGGTATCCACCACGCACCCATACCTGAAAATGTTTCAACCATAAAGAAATATCCACCAGCAATACGAACTAAATACAGCATGATTCGTACTATTGTTGTGGTTTGTTTAACGAGTAAGGTTATTGAACCCATAAAGAAACTAATGCACATCATAAAAATATAACTCAGTAAAATCAAAGGAACTAACATGAAAAATTCAGACGCAGTATGTGGAAGTAAATTCACATCACCATTTTTTACAAGTGCAAAAGTAGGTATGGTAGTAACTAGAAATATAACAAAAAACTTCATACTTGAGGAAATATATCTACCTACCATAATACTGAATGTGTTAACATTATTTGTGATAAGGTAACCCATAGTACCCCGTGCACACTCCTCTCTTAAACAGAAAGAGGTTTCTTCATAATTTCCAGTAAACATTGTCCAGAAAGCAGATGAAGATAACAAGAAAAGTGAAAACGAATAATTAGGAGCAAAATCACCTGTTCCTTGTCCGACAGATAAACCAAGAAAACCATAAGCAACTAGATTAGTAATCGTCCATATTAGCTGAATAACAATATCGGATTTATATTGCCAATCAGTTATCAGACTTCTTTTCACACCAGCTATAGTAACATCAAACATAGATGATAATGTTTTTTCAGCTTTCGTATCTCCTTTGAAAATACTCATGTAAATCACATAATACCCTTATTTTTAAAATTCACTTGTCAATGTGAACTACTCTAACAAATAAGGTAATTGAGGAAAAAAGGTTTGTGGAAAAAAAAGATAGAGATTAGAGTGAACTACCACTCATCATCATAATCTGAAGAATCCCATTCCCCATCATCAGACGATGTACTAAAAGCTTCTTCTTCATCATCTAACCAAAGCTCTTCATCAGATACCATTTCAATGGGTTTGGGTCCCTTTTTCTTAGTCTTAGTAGTTTTTGTTTTCGATTCCCCTTTCTCAAGTCTTTCCTTAGTTTTGGCAGCGGATTCTTTTGCTTTTTGTTTCTTTGCTTCAGGAGTTATCCAACGGACTTTAACTGCGAATTCTCCACCCTTTTTAGTTGAAACATATTCTATAGTGCATTTTAGATCCGGTTGTTTAAGATCTACTTCAAATTCAGATCCTTGCCAAATGATATCTGGTATTCCTTCATCTAAGGAATCTGAGAGCATCATAAATAGCTCAACTAATGCTTCTTTGTCTGCTTGTTTCGTCAGCGAGTACTTCATTTTTTACCCACATTTTTTCTGAATAGCTTTTTTTAGAGAGATACTTTATTACAGAGCTTTTTGATGTTTTCTGTAATTTATACTTTACCATTGACATCTTAATATGGGAATCGTTTAGTTTTAAATGCCTCTTACCTACAGTATAAAAATGAAGAAAGTCTATATTTAAACAGTCATATTATAGAAGTAAAGAATACTCGAGGTTTTGTTTATGGATGATGCTGAAAAGATTTACAGTTCTTTAGAACTAGCATGTGATGAAGGAAAGATAACAACTGTAGAGGAATTTATCCAGGAATTGGATGGGTTAACAAAAGATAACAAAGAAGCGAATAAATATTATACTCAAGCTGTTGTAAAGGCTCTCGAGACTTTCAAAGGAAAGTTTTCATCTCTGAAGTTAAAGAAATATATTGCAAGGGTTGAAGAGCTTGTTAAGAACGATCCTACTGATGAATCAGTTGTTAACAATTATGCAAAAGCACTTCGATCATCATTACTAGCTATGAGCTCTAAAGGACAACCAAATGCAATGCGAGAGATAATTACTCACCTTGAGGTATTAGCGACTGATAATCCCGAGAACATTATAATTCATGAAGAATTATCTGAGGCTTCTAGTGAAATTGCCAATTACTGGAGAAGCAGGGGTGATTTCAAAGCATTAAGGGATCGAACCAAAAAATTCCGAGAACTTGCTGAAAAGTTTCCCGATAATGAAAAAATCAAACTCAATTTATCAAGATCATTAATTTTAGAAATTGATAGCTCAAATAAACGAGATATTGCGAAAATCGACACAATCCTATCGGAAATTAAGGAATTATCAGAATCGTTCCCCACAAACGTCGGTTTACAATTAGAATGGGTTCATGCATACCGAACTGCCATGGATAGAGGATATGAAAAACCAGAAGATGCGAGAAGATGGCTTGAATCTATGAAGGCAATTGCACTTAATAAGAAGGAAACAGCCTTTAAAATTGAGCTCGCTAAAGGTTACTTGAATGCCATAGCAAATTTAGGACAACAAAATCGGGAAGAATTAGGAAAACATCTTGATGAGCTAGAAATGTTGGCAGATACCACAAAGGACAGTCTTGAATTACAAACAATTTATGCTCAAAGTCTAATAACTTCCTTGCAAATCATAGGAATTAGCGATTTGAAAGAAACAGCGGAAGTAATTGACGAACTGAAAGAACTAATTAAAGCGCATCCAAAAAATAACGCTATAATTAAAATCTATGTTGATTCATTAATTGGAGTTATTGGATTACTAGCCCAAGAACAAAGAGCAAAAGAAATTGTCCCATTCTTAAATCAATTCGAAGCGTTAGATGAAAAGTACCCTGATGATGAGTTTATCCAAAAAGTCTATGACCAACTTATGGATACTTTGAAGATGATTGGTTTCAAAAAAACCAAAAAGAAGAAACGAAGAATTGATTATATGTAAAAGAAAAGTAGGTGATTATCCTGACTGAAAAAGATGATAGATTACCTCCCATAGAAAGAGAAAGATTACGAAAAGGATTTGAAGAGAATATTCAGAAAAATGATGAATTAGATGAACTAGAACAGAAAATACTGGAGAAAGAGAAAGAATTAGATGATGTATATTCTGAATATCTCCATACATTAGCAAAGCTAGAAGAGAAAGCAAGGGAAGTAAAACGATAAACATTCACAGAGTTCTTTCATTAAAAATATTGGACTGTTAAATAATGGATTATAAAGAAGTCGCCGAATATATCCTCTATCAACAACTCTTTGCTGAACCAAACCTAATAAGAGACAGAAGAAGTTTGGTTAACATACCCGTTGAGGGAAGCGACGTAATAATCAAGAAAATGCTAGATTTAGTGTTATTAAATATTGAATTATGGGAGCAGGGAAAAGAAAAAGAATACATAACTCAACTAGCTGAAAAAATCGGTTTTAATCCGAAAAGAATCATCCTGGAATTTCACATAAGATTAAAACCAATCCCAAAAGAGCAGGTTTCTAATTCTGGGTTCAAATACATGCTAGCAATTAGCGAAGTTATAAAGACTATACATGAAGAATCCACAGACAAAGTTGTGAAATTGCTCGAGAAGAAATTTAAGGGAAGAAAGAGAAGGGGTTTAGACACAAAATTACAGATTTTGTCTGAGCAAAATAATCTTGAGTTTTCATTATTACTAAATTTAGCGATCTTAAAGGAATACGCGGAAATCATACAAGCACCTTATCCAATAGCTATTTTTAATGAGTATTTTGAGAAAGTCCTTCAACTTCTAAACTGAAGAATACTCAAAATCAAATTGATTTGAGAAAACAGATAATAGAAAAAAGAGGTTGATACTTCTTCGCCCATCCGCATTTTTAAAAGAAAAAAAAGGGGATGATGCTTAGAAGCATCTCAAAACAGCGCTTGGGCCGAGATCTTTGTATTCTTTCTTGGTGACCCACATCTTTTGGAAGGTCTTCAAGCTGGAAAGGATTGAACCTCCAATCCATACAGAATATCTCCTCTCGGGAGGAGCGATGATTTTGACTTCGATTCCCTCAGGAACCTGTTCGGTTAATTCTTTGTGAAGTCTCTCCTTGAGTCCACTGAACATGGTGGAACCACCAGATAATACGATGTTCTGGTAAAGTTCTCGTCTCAAGTCAACATCACACTTGTTGATTGCTTGGAAGATTGCGTCATCAAGTGCTTGGGCTTCCCTACCAATTTGTTGTGGTTGGAAGAAGACTTCAGGAGCGAGGAATCGTTCAGTACCAATGGTTAAAACATTGCCATCTGGCATTTGATATGTTTTCTCCATACCTGAAACTTTCTCAGCTAGTTGTAGTTCCTTTTCGGGATCTAATGCAACGTAACATAATTTCTCCTTAATATCTCGCACTATTTCGAGTTCAGCACTACTGGTTAGTGAATAGCCTTTCTGTCGTAAAAGTCTTCGGAAGTAATTTGTGATATCTCTGCCTGCTAAGTCGATTCTGTCAATTGCGTGGGTCAAAGCGAAACCTTCGTAGATAGGGACAATGTGAGTTACACCGTCACCAGAGTCAACAACTAAACCAGTTGTTCGACCGCTAGCGTAAAGTGAAAGAACTGCTTGCATAGAAACATACATGGCTGGAACATCAAATGTTTCAAACATAATTTCAGCCATCTTTTCGCGGTTGTGTTCAGGGTTCAAAGGTGCTTCAGTTAAAAGAATAGGGTGTTCATTTGGGTTTTCACGTAAATCATTGTAGAAAGTAAAGTGCCAGATCCTCTCCATTGCGTCCCAGTCTTCGACTGTTCCGTGCTCAATGGGGTAGAGTAATCTTAAAACACCTCTTAAGTTAAGAGCTTCCTCTCCGATATAGTATTCACGCACATAGTGTTCAACGTCAGTCATGATTGATTGGTATTTTGGATAGCCAATCAATGTTGGAAAGACACTTCGTGGCTGGTCTTCTCCGGCATAACCATTCTTAGACAAACCAGTGCCGTTGTCGATTACTAACGCTTTCTCCTGTAATATTTCTTCGGACATTGTGATTTTTCCCCTCGAGGGACTTGTATATTTACAAGATACTTTGTAATAGAAGGTTATATCTTGGGAATATAAATAAAACGGTTGAGGAATTTAAGAGTTACTTTCAGAACACCGCTATTTTGTATGTTGTAAGATTTACGACGCATTTCGTATGATATACGATATGCTGATTCTTTTACTAGA
>JABLTI010000181.1 GCA_013166835.1 Promethearchaeati archaeon
AATTATTGGATTATCCACATTTTATAAAAGAGAATTTGCTTTCTTACTCGAGGATGGAAATTTTATAAGAAATATATCCTTTAAAACATCAGATGATTTAGTTAAATTTTTAACGAAAAATCCTATTAGAAGAAGTTACGTTGGGGCAGTGTATGAAACACCTCCAACGAAAAATAACACCATTCAGAAAATCAAGTGGATTTCTCGTGAATTTTGTTTTGATTTAGATTTAAATGATTATGATTTGGTTAGAGGGTGCGGGTGTCAAGGAAAAGAGCAGTATTGCATTGTTTGTTGGTCATTAGTGCAGGATGCAGCTGCTTTTCTAGATAAAACTTTGAAAGAGGATTTCGGTTATAAAAAAATAATCTGGGTTTTCTCTGGTAGAAGAGGTTTTCATGGTTGGGTTCAAGATAAAGGAGCGGGGGTTTTATCACAAGAACAAAGAAATAGCATCATCAATTATTTAACCCTTATTAGAGATGAGAAGCGAACTCAAGCAGTTGAGAAAGATCTAAAGCACGTCATACCATTGAGGGATAGAATCCTAGAAATGGTAGCTAAAGCATTTTTCTTGCATGCAAATGACAAGGAGTTAAAAGCTGACCCCTTCAAATTTACAAAGGATCAAATAACTAAACTAAGATACAACTTGCAAAGAGGTTCACAACCTTTTAGCAAAACATATGATATAATTCTAGAAAGAAAGCAAGATAGAGATGCTATCTTTACTCATATTATTCAACATAGATATCCTCGTATTGATCGTAAAGTGTCAATAGATATCCGACGTATTCTAAAAATCCCTGGAAGTATTCAGGATACTAATGGTAGATTGTGTTGTAAAGTAGATATCAAGAAAATACACAAATTCTTCCCGGAAAACGCTCCAACGATTTGGGAAAAGCTAGCATAAATACCTAGTTCTAAAAGAAATCTCTAGCAATTGCTTCAATTCTTCCATGTTCATAATCTAGAGTGCGTGTGTTTTGTTTCAAAGCTCTACGAATTGCAGGAATGGTATAACCGTATTCTCTGCCTTTTTTGTAGAATTGTTCATCGAGATACTCTATTTGTGATTCAATTCTTGTTGTTGGTCTAGCATAAGGAATTCCTACAATAACACAAGTGTTCATTTGTGCTCCTGGAAAATCGGCTCCTTCTGAGCTTCGACCCCCAAGCACTCCCATTAATACTGCTCCTCCTTTATCTGCTAGTCCCTTGAATTCATTGACCATACGATCATTTGCGGAGGAAGTCATTTTTGTTGTTTCATAGAAAAATGGTTTGTTAATGTAATGTTGAATACCTGCATCTAATAATCCTTTAAGAACAATGTATGATGCTGCAAAAACACCAGTGTTTGCTGGTGTATTATTTGCTGCTTCAGCAATTACCTCACACATTTTGTCATAATTTTCTGGTGTCCTATCAGCTAATTTTGTACTTAATTGGTTGATGATGAATCCTTGAACATTATGTTCACTATACGGTGAATCTAAAATTTCAGTAGTTAAGGGCAATTGATCCATTCCAACAATTTTAGAATAAGCATCTATCGGATCGATTGTTCCCGAAATATGAACGCTATTATGAACGTACTCGAACACATTTCTCGTTGTGAAACGAGCATCTAATGCAACAACTTCAAACTTTGACCCCCACCCTTCTCCACGAGTTCGATAACTAGATATCATATGCAAAAATTCTCTGCGATTTTTAGTTGCAATTAGTTTCCTTAAAAATCTACCAATCCTGTAAACATATGATCGAGGTGCTCTATCCCTCGTTGCATTTTCATTCTGTATTTTCATTCCTGCTGTTATTAATTTATCAGCATAATCTTGGTCAATGGTTTCTCCCACTTCCTTTGACATCTTGTACAACAGATCTTTCGCATCTATTTTTTTCTCGACCTCAGACCGAATTTGGTTTGCTTCTAATTCTGCTGAGAGAAATCGCATTAATCGCAAAAACTCATGTTTATTGAAAGTCTTTATTTCTTTCAATGCTTGTCGTACAGAGTAAATAGTTAGCTGATCACTCGAAATATCGATGGATGTATCTATAATATTGTGACACTCATCCACTATGAGTAGAAGTTCATCCATACCTCTTGATAATCTTTTCAAGAAAGTATCACGGATATTTGGATTGAAGATGTATTGATAACTAGCCGCAACAACATCTACTTCCTCGAGTAGCTTCTGAATTAATTCATAGGAACAAATTCTGCTTTCTTCACAGAGTTCATGAATTTCTGTGCTTGTGGATGGGACATTTTTCAATACTTTTAAGACATTTCTCATATGAGGTAGTGTTTCACTCATCCGATTATGATAATCACATTTTCTCAGTTTCTTTAATTGACCACATAAAACAGAGGCTGTAACTGCATCATCTGCATGTTTCTGTACGAGTTGATGAGGACAAAGTTCTCTTCTCCCTCGCAAAGAAACTCCACTAACAGAAGTGGTTTTAGCTATTTCTTTGAGTTCGGTAATCACACGATCTGCTTGTTTATTGGTTCGGCATGCATGGATTATTTGTAGATTCTTTTCCCGAGCAATAGGAATACAAGCAGTTAAAGCAGCTACTGTTTTACCTAAGCCATTAGCTCCTTCAATTATCACGTTTTTACCTGCCTTTAATGAAGAATAAGTTGTTAAAATAAGCTTGTCTTGTATGGGACGAATTTTCTCATACGGAAAAATATCTTTGATTTCTTGAGGGATTTTAACAGTAGCCATTTTAACAGAATCCACTTTCTTGATGTTTCTGAATGTAGAATGTAAATTTTACTTAACTAATTTTAATGTTTGTATTATCTTTAGGAATCAAACGAACTACTAGACAATGGGTTTCTAACTTTTAAAACCAATCAGAAATCTCAGGTTCTCGATAAAGGGGAATTTTTGCATCTTCGAAGACTTTTGCAATATAATCAAATCTTGTGACATAGAGTTGTATGTTTTCCACTATTTGTTCTCTGAATGGAATGCCTTGTACTTCTTTATTTTTCATTAAGAAATGATGAGAAACTTTCCGAAAAGAAAAATGAGCTCCTTTAGTCAAACACAAAATACCGATGAATTTGTCTCGAATTTTCATTTCACTTTTCTGCCATTTTTCTTTTGGTTCTTTTGGTAGAATCTCTTCCATGGAATATTCAATCAAGTACTGAATTATTTGTTGACAAAAATTTGTTTCTTGTTTTCGTGAAACTTTGTTCCAATCTTTAACTTCTACAATTACATGAAGAATCTTATTTCCAATTTTCTTCTGTGCTAAAATATCAATGCGTTTTCCACTTTTGAGATGCTTTTCTTCTTTAATCCCAAACTTGTGTTTTCGCAAAAAATCTGCCACGGATTTCTGAGCGGTTTTCCAATTACTTGATATCAAGATTCACACATCGATTAAACCTTAGCTATTTTCTCAAGTGTTTTAACGATGTTCCCTTCTATTTTCTCTATGAATTTCAAAGCATCATCAAGTTCAGTTGAACGATAAATAGAAACCACAATTAATCGTCTTTCTGGATCCTTAGGCAAAGGTTGAACATTTAATTGGATAAATTCATCTGGGAACTTCATTGAGCCTGTTGCAAGAGTAATTCCGTGTGGGCGAAGATCTTTTCCACTAAAACTAAGCTTCTCACTATCTGAGATATATAACTTATTTACAAAATCCTTAACTGGCACTGGAGAAAAAACTTCAAATTTACAATTTATATCCATGAGAACAGTTGCAGTCATTGCATTATCTCCCATAACTTTTTCATAGAAATCATAAGCATCTCTGAATAAAGGTAAAACATTATCACTGGGCTGAGCATCAATTACGAAGCCCTTACTGGAGAAAACCATTAATGATTGGGGATTTGTTTTAGGTCGAAAGAGATATTCCTTAAGTGGTCCTCTTGGAGTTGGGAGCTGTCTTGTTTGTTTTGTATAATCTCTTCTTGCGGCAATATCTGCCACTGCTTCTGCATCAACTTCTGGTCCAACGTGTATTAAATGTTTAAAGATAATGTGTGATCGTTCAATTCTGAAAGACATTTTATTTTTCTCCACAAACTAGTATTTCAACTCAGATATATTTAGTTAATCGTTTCCTTTGTTATATCTTCTGTTTCCTCTTCGGATTTGTCCTCACTTTCTATCTCCATCATTAATTTTCGAATGTAGACAATTCTCTGTATGGTAGTAATAAATGATAAAATTCCAACAAGGATAATTGCAATAATTAAAGCAACATTAAACCAATAATAGAGCAAATTTCCAAAGAATAAGATGATGAGTTTTTCTCGTCGTTCCATTATCCCTATGCTTTCAACATTTATTCGAGCAACACTTTCACCCCTAGCACGAGCATAACTAGCAAAAATCATTCCAGCGAAGCTAAATAAGCACCAAGCAGCAACAGGAATAGTAGCAATCGGGGGCCACAAACTCTCGAGTGGTTCAAAGGTATAAATTCCAATTGATATTCCAATTAGAAAGCAAAACTCTGCAAACCTATCCATAACAGGATCTAATACTTTACCAAACATTGTAGTTTTTCCGGTAGCACGAGCAACAGAACCATCGATGACATCAATGAACCCAGTAATAATTGATAAGGCAAAGCCAATAAGCCACCAAAACTCAAAAGCACCTACCCGACCATTAAGCGAATACATAGTTGCGGTAGCTATAGCAAAGAGCCCAGAAATCATTGTGATGGTATTTGGAGAGATATTGAGTTTTCCAAAGAACTTCCCCATAGGTTCTGTTAATTTCTTGTAGGCTGCTCTTGTTTTTAATTTGAAGTTTCGCCACTGAGACATAAGGATCAACAAATACGTTTAGAGTATTTAATAACCATGAAATAACCCTCTTTAAAACAATTTCTAATCTTTCAACATATAGAAGAAATAAGAGTTTAGTGAAGAAATGATGTCCCCCAACACACTAACACACCAGTATCACGGAAGAGAATTATTCTTACTCAACTGTGCTCTCTCGAGGCGGGAGAGATTAATCACTTCTTCGGTTTGAAAGCTGCTCAATTGTGTTGGCGACCCGGGTTG
>JABLTI010000182.1 GCA_013166835.1 Promethearchaeati archaeon
GGGTGGAAAATCATTATTTGCAATCGCTAGAGATGCTCTCTGCAATTCCCCACCAGATATTTCCAATGGGAAGGACTCCATTCGATGAAGGATATCGAATCTCTTTAACTGCTCAGTTACTTTATCATCTAATGTTCGAGCTCTGAATCGTTTACCAGAAAATATATCTTTCAAGTAAAAATTCTCATCAATTGTGAGAAATGGATGCAAATTACCTTGTTGTGAAACTAAGCCCATCTGATTTCTTCTAAAATCTGCTTTTTCTGAATCTGTGAGATTGCTAAAGAATTCCTTAACAATTTTAATTTCACCATCAGTTCTACTTTCTAATCCAGTAATCAGTTTTACTAGTGTTGTTTTCCCGGAACCAGAAGGTCCAAGAATAAAGACAATTTCTCCTTTTTTCACTTTGAGATTAATGTCTGACAATGCTTGAACATCTGTTCCATTACTTGTATAAATTTTAGAAACACCTTGTAACTGAACGACAATTTCCTTTCTTGTGAAATATTTCTTAGGTAGTGGATCCATAGTCAATATTTTTCGACGTTCTTTAATCTCTTCTAAAACAATTTGCTCAGGTGCAATACCCAACGGATGTGTTAGTTTAACCTCCCCATCTTCTGATAATTCGAAAACAATGTCTTTATCAATTTTCAATGATTTGAGGACAAGATCTGGAACACGAATACTACTTGAAGAATCAAGTTGACTCTTAAATTTGAGAGGAAATGAGGTTTTGCCACTATAAGCTAGTATAGTAGAAACTCTGCCATCCAAGATCTCACAAGTTTTGTCAACACCTTCCTGAAATCTTGGATCATGGGTTACAACAACGACGGTTACATTATAGTCTCGAGTAATTTGTTTGAGAAGGCTTTTGACTCGCTCAGTATTGACACTATCTAGTTGACCAGTTGGCTCGTCACACAATAGTAATGGACAATTCTTCGCTAATGCACTTGCAATTGCTGTTCGTATCATTTCTCCGCCTGATAGATGTCTAACTTGTCGATCTTCAAGATGGAGGATTCCTAATCTCTCCAAAATCATCTTATTGTTGTCGAGGTATTGTTTTCTATCCTTTGTGATTAATCCACTTGTAAAATTCAGATTGTCTAAGACCGTTCCATCCAAGAACAGTGTTCTTTCTGGAAACTGATCAACAATTCCAATCATTTTCAGACGGTATTCGTTGAATTCACTTTCAGACATATTCTCGAGTAGATAATTGCCTACTCGCACACTTCCGCTTGAAATTGATTCCATACCAGATAGAGTGTTTACTAGGGTTGTTTTTCCGGAACCACTTGGACCTACAATAGTAATTATCTCTCCGGAATATACTCTAATGTCACAACCACGTAAAGCAGGAATGCGAACATTTGTTTCTTCATCATGATAAATTTTGATTAGATCTTTACATTCTATCATTTTCTTCACTCCTGTTTTATTGGTCGATATTTCCTTACTAACGGAATCATTTCCAACAGCCATCCACCTACTAACGTCACATAGCATAGAAGAATTATGATGATAGTTAACCACCAAGGTAACCATGGTTTGAACTTGAGAAAGTGTTGTTGTACATTCAGAAGTGGACCACTGACATTGTTAAGTATTGGAATCGTTGCTGCAAAGGATAATGCTAAAGGAATTATAATTATCAGAATCAATTCAATGGTAAAACCTGCCCAAATCTGTCTTTTCTTCGCTCCAATCTGATATTCAGATTCTATGATTCTTAATCTTTCATTATAGATATTCCTCGCTGTAATAAATCCATAAAAAATCGTAATGAGAATTGTGAAGATGGTAGCTATTGTGAAATAGTTCAATCCGAATGTGCTTATATTTGCATTAATTAGAGTTTCTATTTCTCCACTTGTTTGTGTTAACAAACCATATTTTGACATTAAGTCATATCTGATTTGAGTTACATTAGCATTAGTTGAAAGTTTGATCAATAAATAATGATTATAATTAAGGTAAGAATCAGAACTAGTTCGATTGAGAATTTGTAGTGCTGTTAACTCACTGGTTACCATTGAAAACGTTTCAAACCATCTACTAAAACCATATAAATCCGGTCTCGCCACCAATGGAAATATATTGAAACTATTTACATAAGTCATGTTATAAGGAAGTATACCTGCTCTTGTCATAATAGCGGTCGTGAAGTTTTCTCCATTATCGTAATTGTGTTCTTTGACATATTTTGTGTTCATCATGTAAGTCATATTAGTTTGGAGCTCTAAGATATCATTCTTTGAATAATTTGTATGATTAAATAATTCAGAATCAACTACTTGCAGAAAATCAGTAGTATTTTGAATACTAGCAATTGTAATTATATAGTTTCTCCTGGGCATTCCCCATTCACTATAATCTTGTAATTGAAAAACTGATAATTTCGTGACTTTCTCTATTCCTTCTGTATTTGTTATATTATCATATATTGGTTCAAAAAATGGCTGCCAATTTATAATTGCTAAGTCTGAATAACCAGTATATAGTTTTGCTTCTACAGGAGTATGATCATTCACTGATTTCTTTAGTATTAAACCAGGAGTTATCCCAAGTCCTATCATGAAAACAACTAGAATAATTCGCTGATAATTTCTGCTGTAAATGGATAGATGTTTCAGTGTGAGGGTAAAATAGCTTTTGGTTGTTTTCCACACTCTCTTTCCAAGGAATGACCAAAACATTGAGATAAATCTAGCTAATAACAAAAACACAGAAGAGAGTATGAATAATCCTCCAATTGCCATTAGAAACATGAATGCAAGTTCAAATTGCATGATTAAATTGCTTAAGTAATCAATTGGAAATAATGGGAGTATAAGTTGACCCGTTAATCCTACAGCTATGAATCCAATGCCCGGGAGAAACATTAGGGTTTCTTGAGCAGTGAATATTTTTCGAATCCATTTCTTCTTTCTTTCTGTTTTATAACGCACAGCAGTTAGTTTCTCAGTTTTTTTCGCAAGGGAATTTTCTAAGAGAAAACCGCCGACAAATAGTGTGAGATATAATGCTACTAAAACGATGAAGATCACTGGTTCTAGAATAGATAGAGAATAATCTGAAAACGAAGTATTACCCATGCCGAGAAAAACAAAATACCCTATAAAGAATCCTAGAATAGACCCTCCAAAGAAACTCACAGAGGAAATCGTAAGGTTTTCCAAAGAAACCAGTCTTCTAATGGATTTAGTTTCCACTCCTTGAATCTTCATTAATCTAAACTTTGAAACTAATTCATGATTCCCTATTTTGAGGGATTCGATACTAACAAGACCGAATAAAAATATTATAGGTATACTTGAAGAGAAAACACGAGCGGTTTCGAACGACCAATTTGAATAAAATCCTCGGAGTGCATAGTGTAGATCAGCACAGAAGCTGTAAATATAATAGTAATCTGTGAAATCTCTGAAATTCCGGAGATACTGATTAATATCTCTAACATGAGCTGCTGTTAATTGATAATTAAAATCTATCAAAAAAGAGAATGTTCCACTATAGTCTGGAAATTCACTCAAAGCATCCAGAAAGAGATCATTTGTTGTAAAAAACATTTCATCAGAATATGAGAAATGATAATCTCCCCAATAGTTATCCGGTCTTCTTAGAATATCAGAAGAAAAACCGTCAATATAGAAGAAATTCTCAAGATTTTCGACTATACCTACAACAGTAAAATTCTGAAGAGTGTCAGAATTAAGCCTTTCACCATAAAATGGAATTGTATCATTTATCGCAATAGGACTAGTAGCATTTTGTTTAAGATATACAATTTCTGATGTATTTACAGGTATCCTTCCTTCTACTAATGCATGAGTTAAACTTACTTGTGAATTATTATCAAAAGTCATTAAATTATTATTGAACCATATTTCTTCCGTTTCATTAGTTAGGGTATAAAGTTGCGAACTTAAGGCTGCTGTGAAATCTGAACTAACATCAGGGATAATTGAATCCAAAATTCCTTTATTATGGTTGATTTGAAAACTAAAATAGAAGCTTGGAAGATCAATAGTTGTTGTTTTCTCCTGACTATCAACATAACTAATTCGTATATCATTTCGCCAATCATAATTAGTGTCCATGTAATTGAAAAAGAAGTTATATCGATATGAAAACCATGTTGTAAATAACAATGTAAGAGCTAAAAATATCAAGGTACCAGTTAGAATGGTTACCAGTAATCTCTTTTTCCCAGTTTTTAGAAAAATCCGAAGAATGTTTCTAAAAGCATATGTCGTTTTAGGTGCTTTTTCCTTCTTTTGATTAATGGTTATCCCGACCCTCAATCCTCAATATAATACATTATTAGAACCTATAACTCTTAAAAATAAATCTATTCTAAGCGAAAATTTAAAATCAAAGGAAAACATTCCTCAAAATGTGGATTACATGATTCTATTCACCCGCACCCACTGACTAAGTGCGAGGGGATCTCGCTTCGCAACCATTGGTAGAAATTGGTTAGCGTAGCTTACACTAGGTCCACTATTTTTTCTGGGAATAATTTTTTTAAGGGTCAAAAGATTCCTTGATAATAGTTGATTCTAACGCTACTTCTGAATGAACCATTTTCTACTTGAAAAGTCAGTTGTGACCCATTGAAAACAACATCACATAAATAACAAGAAAACAAAAGGTGAAGTAGAAAAATGAGTAATAGAAACACAAAATATAGGTTTTTCCTGTACAAAATGGCAAATAGATTACGTTACGTAGAAGGTCTAGACTTCGCAGCAGAAGTAGATGCCATTATAGAAGAGATTCGTAGGAAGAAATTGGATTCATGGGGTCCGTACGAACAACTCATCAAATGGCTCGAAGGCAAGAAAGCAGAAGTCTTGGAAAAACCAAAAGCGAAAGCAAGGCAATA
>JABLTI010000069.1 GCA_013166835.1 Promethearchaeati archaeon
AATCAATTTTGTAGCATCTATTACCTTTGTTTTCTCACTTGGTTCTATTAAGCCAATTTTAGTAATTTTACCTTTGGTTATTCCAATATCTGCTTTAAACCAAGGATTACCCGTTCCATCAATAACTCTTCCATTTTTTATTACAACATCAAATTCCATTTTATTTTCCTCGTTTACTTTCTATTTCGCACCATAATAGGTGAACATATTTACGTTTGCTTTTGCTGCCTTCAAATACGACCAAAGAACACCCTTGTGTAAAGCTAAATGAGTTGTCAGCTTAGGAAGAAAATGAGTCCATGCTCGATGTGGTGAATCAGGTTCATAAAAAGGATGCAGAGTTTCTTTAAGTAAATCCTCCTCAGTGAGTTTCTCAAAATACTTTCGAAAATAATTACAACTCTCATCGAATACTTTCAAAACATCATCAATTTCTTTCTTGTTGAGTTTAAGCTCAAGTTTATGAGTTTCTTCCCCGGAGGGAACCTTCCCCGAATAGATATCAACATCTATTTGAGGTATTTGAGCTATATGATTAACTAGTTCAAGCAAAGTTCTACTATCTTCCGTTAAGCGAAAATCTAAAGAAACCTCCTTTGCTTTTTCCATAACAACTCGTACTTCTTTGATTTCATCTTCAAAGAAATCCAACAAAACATCCTTAATGGTTTTCATGGGAAAAAATAGGTTTTTACAGTAAAATATTTTTCCAAAATAAGGAAGAGTAAAAGGGTAATTGTTCCTTATTACAAATCTTTTATAAAGTAAAAACAAGAGAATTAAAGCAATTAGCGAGTGCGTACGTTATGTCGAATTTGGATACGTCCATTAGAAGATATGCCGAAGATGAGAATGGAGATTATATAGAAATCTGCAGTTGTCTTAATCCAAATAGATTTCTAACATTCGATATTAATTCTAAGAACTATAAAGGAACTTATGGTTGTAATAAGGAGTATCCTTGTGCTAGGTTACAGATAAATAAACACAAATTAGTTTTGTTCCGAAGAAGACAGCGATTCTTAGAACCATATTTCGCTCATAAGAAAAAGAATCCCAAAATTAGAAAGGACCCTAATGACCAAACTATAGATCAGTTTTTTGCGGAATGAGAATTATTTTTTCTGGGAAATTAGTGGTAAGCAAAATTCAGTTTTATATTTTTGTTCACATTTATTACAAGAATAATTAACTATTACTTTTTCACATTTTATCCCCATCTCTTTAGATAATTGTACTAAATATTCACCTTGGCATTTATGGCACTTTTCGGGGATAACCAATGTAACTTTTTGTTCAGCATCTATCTCAAGTTCTTTTACATGGAATCTTCCAAGATTATAATATGCAAATTCTTCTAGTAGTTCTTTGAAATATTGTAATGCTTTCTGACTTCTAGTTCGAGCAAGATCTTGTCCAGTTTTAGTTAGCATGGTTTTAGGTGCTGCTACAGTATATGTTAGTTCTCGGCTTAAATTCTTGAGAATAGAGTTGCTCAGGTTGGCACCTCTTAGGGTCATTTTTGTAAAGAAATTAGCAATCCCTAGAGGTCCAAGTTTTTCTAATCGGTCTGCATCATGAACGATTTTGCAATTTATGTTACAATCAAGTTTTTTATTATAAAGAGCAGAGATCGCGGTTTCTACAGCTTCAATATCATTCTTGGATAAACCACTATTTACAAGCAACTTTTGAGCAATAGAAGATGAGTGTTCCTCCTCAGTTACGTGGTCATCATGGTATTTTCCTAGAACAAATTTACCTGCATCATGGAGAATGGCGGCTATTGTTGGTACTAAAGGATTAATGCCCTCATTCAACGCTAATTTATAAGCGATTTTTCCAACTCGAAAAGAATGATCCCAAAGGAAATTAGTTGTGAAAGTTGGTGCATCTTCATTGAATGCTTTTTCAGACTCTTGAATTATTTCCATTGCTTGATCTAAGAACAAAGGTATTTCGCTCTCTAGCATTGCATCTAAACTGTATATATGATGTTTTTTCTTTTTCAAATCTAGTAATTCCTTTAGTTTGGTTGTTTCCTTTTCCAATTCCACTTGATCTTTTAAGTTAAACATTTTAGCTATTACAAAAGCATCAGATAATGAATGAAACTCAAGAAAACGAATACCTCTATTTTGCCATTGAAAAGCTTCCTGCCAAAAGGATTTAACACATAACTCAACCATCTGTGTTCGCATATCTTCTTTCGAATTCATTTCTTCCAATATAAATTTAGAAATAACATTAAACAACAAGATCCCAGCAAAAAAGAACATTTTCTGATTCATTAATTCTTTAGATATTTCCAAAGCTTGTGAAAGAATCTCTTTTTCAGGTTTCATGAAATTAAAATTTACGAGAAAAGTATCTACTTGTGTGAGGAGATCTTCATTCACTTGCTCAAAAACAACAAGTGAATTAGGTAAGTCAAAAAAATCTCCTGTCTGAGAATCATTTGAATTACTTATTTCTACTAATTTAGTTCTGTCATTTAAACTAGTGAAAATATTATTAATTTCATTTACTCGATCTGATGAAAGTGCTAAGAACTTTATGTTTAATATTGCTCGGTGAAGATCATCAGCTCTACTTCGCTTAATTTGCGATAGTATTTTTGCTAAGATTCGTACTGGCTTTAATTTGAATGCGAAAACTAGCGGTTCTATTTTTCCAGTAGCATACCAAAATGGAACAATCATAGAGCTACTTTTGAGTTGTGAAAATAAGTCTGCTAATATCTTTTCACCTAACAAAGGTAAATCTACTGGGACAACTAATGCGAACTCACTTTCTATGAAGTTGAAGGAAGATACTATACCCAATGTGGGTCCATTACATAGAAACCGATTATTGTCTTTCGCAATAGTAACTTTCGATTTTATGTTTTCAGGAAATTCATCAATGATCTTTTGATAGATTGATTTACTATCTTCAAATTTAACCATAATGATTATCTTATCACAGAGATTTGAGAGCATTCTAATTGTTCTTTTTAAAATAATTTCCCCGTTAAATGACATTAGGGCTTTATCTATCCAAGGTTCGTTTTCCTTTTGAAACCGAATACTGTATCCACCTGAAAGAATTATTCCAGTAATTGATTGCTTAGATGAGTTTTGGTGGATCATCTTCTTCAACATATGAATTGATTAGTAATTATTCAATATTCTTTCGATTAAAAAGATAAAAAAAGATGAAAGAAGAAGGATTCTAATTCCTTCTACGACGTTCACTTCTTGAACGTGTTTTAGGAGGTTTCTTCTTAATCTCATCAGAGATGCTTTTCATGTCGATTTCTTTCTCGGCTTCTTCCTCTTCTTTGAGTTCATCCTCGACATCATCTTCCGCGTAATATGCTTCTTCAATTTCCTTATCGACTTTCTTTCTCTGCTCTTCTTGTTTTCGCATTTCAATGATTGTTTCTGAAACTTCAACTTTTCTTACTTCGCGACCAATAGTAAAGAGAACAGAACCAAACACCATGAAGACAAAGAAAATTGCAATGATACTTGCAGCAAAGATTCCTATAGGAGGTAATGGAACATCAGGTTCTTCTTCTGGGATTTCAAAGAGAAGCCATGAAATCATATTTTCCCAGAGAAGAGCATTATCGTATACTTCAAACCAAGTATCAGAACTTGTATTAGTTATTGCTAAATCACTAAACATGATTGCTGAAGCACAAGATATTCCTCGACTATCATAGGCGTCAATTTCACTTGAAGCCAAAATAGTGTGTTCTTGGGTTTTACCACCTTGAACCTCTCCATCTGCATTGACCTCATAAGTTGTGACTGAAGTATTAATCAATCTTTGAGCAAAGAGAGTGTCAACAGATGTACTATAGGTCAATAATTCATCTACAGAATCAGTACCAAGAAATCCTTGTAAGATTGAATGATCAGTCAACATTGAATCATTATTGATGTAAATAAATCGTTCATCATCATAGCGATTGTTAAAATCATTCATTAAAGTTATTTGAGCTCGATCTATAGATAAACTTCCGTAGTCTACTTCATCCTGGCCACCACTGCCCATCATATAGTTCAGGTAGTTTGTATGACTAGTGTAATTTCTCATTTCTTCTTCAAAGAAATATGGATTAGCCAAATACAACATAGATCCACCATCACGATAAAATTCAAACAATGCTCTACGCTCAATAACAGAAAAAGCACTATCTGAATCGGGAGCTTGAATGGCATTAAGATTTGGAGCAGGAAGAATAATCAAATCAGCACCTTGAAGATTTACCAATGAAAAATTATCATAGTTTATGAAAACTGTAATCTCAAAACGTTCTTCAATTGCTTGGATAGCTGATTGCATTTGTGTGTGATTGAAGGTTTGTTGATGGGCTACATCAAAAATTACAAGGGGTTTGTTTTTGCCTTTGTAATCACTTCCAGCATTAACATTTACTAAATTAATACTTAATTGAAATAGAAGTATAAGACTCAAAATGATCATTAATGTATAGGTAATTTTCTTCGATTTCATTGCAATCAACCATATCAATAGTAGATTATATTCTATTAGTGGTTTTCCTCAGTAACCACTTATATAACTTTTTTGAAGAATTAGCTAAGTCAAATATTAAACTATTTACATAACAATAAAATGAAATCCAGAGATTTTGTCTTATTTAGAATAATATAATAAGAACAACAGTAAATTTAAATGCGCTAGCTCTGGCAGTAAGATGAGAATCTAGTTGTGATTATTATGGGAACACTTTTCTTAGCATTAACTGGGACACAAGGTTCAGGAAAATCAGTCTTCACCGACATTGCAAAAAAGAAATATCAAATTCCAACTTATAGATTAGGTACTATTATCATTGACGAATGCAAGGAAAGAGGATTGGAGGCTAATGGTCGTAATATGGCTAAAATGGCTTCTGCCTTAAGATACGAAGAAGGGGATCAAGCAATTGCTAGAAAAGCATTGCCTGCCATTAAGGAATTAATTCAAGATAATCCTAAAATGCTGCTTATTGATGGTGTTCGCTCATATGCAGAACTTGCTTTATTACGAGCAGAGTTAGGTGAAATAAAACTAGTTGCAATTATCTCTTCCCTACAAATCAGGAAACAAAGAATAGAAGCAAGAAAACGAATTGATCATGAATCAGAAGGGGATTTCGAGGAAAGAGAACAAAGAGAACTTGGTTTTGGTTTGGGTGATGTAATAACTAAAGCCGATTACTACATTTTGAATGATGATATTTCAAAAAATGAGTTCATAGGAAAGATAGAACAAATTCTTGAAATAATATTAGACAACAAATAATAAAATCAAAATAAGAAATGAATGATTACGCTTAATCCAAAGAATGGTAATTCAGCATAAATGTTCTAAAAAGCTACCAATTGTGCTTTCTGATTTTTGCGGTAGCACCGTAGCCACAACTAGCACAAACTGCTTTTTTCATGTTATAGGAATTCTTTCCGCATCTTCGACATCGTATGTGTGTTGGTGTACGATTTTTCTTTCCTTTACTGGGAGTTCCTTTGGTCATTATGATTCACCTTTATCTTCTATTTTTGGAAGCTATTTTTTAGCGACACTAGGTGGCGGACTAATAATTATTACATTATCTCCACGTAAGATGATTGTTCCTAGGTTATTGTTTTCTCCTTCATCAATTATTTCCTCTGCTTCATCCAGAGTTAAGTTGAGATGGGCATCATAATTCTTTAGCCTACCTCTTAATTGACGTCCACCCTTCAATTTCACTAATACAATACCATTAAGTGACATTGAGAGTAAATCCATAGGTCGATCTTTGTTCAATCGTTTCTCTTGTTTGCTCATTTTGTTTGATCTCCAAGCATATAAATTTGAAACAATCTATATTCTTTTTGTGGTTCATTGCTTTTTAAATTCTTTCTTCATTATTATTGAGTGTACAAAATATGATTGCATTTAAAGCTTTAGGGTAATTGATATAGAGCAAAAAAATAAAAAGTTGTTGTTATTGATTAACTAACATGCGCCAGGAGTAGTTTATTTAATGGAAATTATTCGTAGACATGTTTTAAGAAAAAGTGATTTCAAAGAGCTTAAAGAAAAACTTAGGAAAACCGTTGGTGAGTCAGCTGATGCTTTATTTGAAAAGAGTGCAGAATTGATTGTTACTGATCAAGGAGAGCTTTATGCTGAGAACAGAATTATACTAGCATTTAAGCTAAATGAAGAGGTTTTTCCAAGTTTACGTGCTTTAAACAATGATCTAGCTAAGTTACCAACAATTACAGTTGATATGGGAGCAGTTCCATATATAACAAATGGTGCAGATGTTATGGCACCAGGAATAACCGATGTAACGAATGGATTACCTGAAGGAACAATTGTAACGATTATTGATGAAAACTTTGGGAAAGCATTAGCAATTGGAAGATTACTGTTTGATAGTGACCAAATTGCTGAATCAAAAAAAGGCAAAGTAATTAAAAATATACATTATGTAAATGACTCTATTTGGTCTATGAGTTTGTAAATAGGTTCTCAAAAATTGTTGGTTGGTTAAATTGGGAAATGCAAACTACAAATTATACAACTCTAATGAAAAGCAAGGATGGTTCGTTAGTAATAACCATAGTGATTTATTTTATTCGAAGTATCTTGCAGTAAGAAAAGGTAATTTTGTTGAACCTTGGAAAGACAATCAAATACATTATCACACAGTTTCCCAAGAAATATTCTTAGTGCTTGAGGGAGAAATAACTCTTCTAGTCAGTGAAAAATTGTTCAAATTAAAAAAAAGGAATTTTCTGATGTTGAATCCAAATGTACCACATGCAATTTTAGGTGGTAAAGGTAAAATTCAAAATTATATCATGAAAATTCCCCAAATTGATGATGAGAGAATAGTAATACAGGAAGGAATTCAAAGTGATGAAATCCTCAGAAATACTCAATATGTGGAAATAACAGCTAAGGAAGGATTCTTTGCTGATTTAACAAAACCTGAAAATCATAATTGCTGGTTAATTGGTTTTGGAAAAGCTAAACATCATTCTTTAGGTTTTAGTTTAGCGTATATGGATTTCAAATCGGAATTTGATTTCAAAGAAGTTAAACATCCTAATGATCTACACTATCATTCAAGTAGTGAAGAATGGTATTTTACATTTAATGGATCACAGAAATTAATGGTTGGAGAGAAAAAGATAGAGGTTCCAAAAGATTTTCTGCTAAAACTAGAAATGAATACTCCACATAAAGTAATAAAAAGAAAGTATCCCTTCGAAGGCATTACTTTGAGAACTCCTAACATTAAAGGGGATAAAGTAAGTCTTGAAGGATAAGCACACTAAACTAGTCTAATTGTCTCAAGGACATCAGGTGCTTTCGTTTCGATTTTCAGCATTTTATGTAAAGTCGATGCTAGCGAAATACACTTTGATTTTTCTCCATGAATTAGGAAGAGCTTCTCTGGGCGAGGTGTCGCTTTTCGAGCGAAATTCAAAAGTTCTCGACGATCACTATGACCTGAAAAACCAATGACAGTATGAATTTCCATCTCGATCTTAAGTACTCGAGCATGACCTTTTTCCATAAGAGTGATTTCATTCACATTTTTCTGTACTTTTCTACCAAGTGATCCTTCTCCCTGATAACTTACGAATATTAAGGAGTTTTTAGCACCACCGGATAATTTATCGAAATATTCTACGGAAGGTCCACCGGTCATCATACCACTTGTAGCCATAATAATACAAGGATCACCCAAGATTATTTGTGCGCGTTCATCTCTACTCTCAACTTTGTGGAAACATTCAGCTAAAAAGGGATTTTGTCCAACATGAAAAATTTTCTCTCTCAATTTTCTGCTGAGATATTCAGGATGACAAGTAGTTACTGCAGATGCTTCTGAAATCATTCCATCAAGATAAATTGGAACTTTTGGAATCATACCTTTTGCCATTAAAGATTCGAGAACAATTTGTAGCTCTTGAGCACGTCCAACAGCAAGTACAGGTATGAGTACTTTTCCACCACGGTTTAGGGTTTCAACAACTATCCCCATTAACTGCGCTTCAGCTTCTCTATTGGTAGGCATTATATCTTGTGGATTCCCATATGTAGATTCCATAAATAATGCTTCTAAACGTGGGAATTTTGAGATCGCAGGATCCAACAAATTAGTTTGTCGATATTTGAAGTCTTGAGCAATTGCCAGATTATAGAGACCGTTACCAATATGCAAATGCACAACTGCTGAACCCAAAATATGACCAGCATTATGTAAAGTTAATCGAACATCAGGTGAGATATCTGTTACTTCACCATAACTCAAAGGTATTGTATGTAAAACCAAATCTCTAACATCCTTTGAAGCATATGGTAACATTTTACCTTCTTTTTTAGCTACATCCAAATAATCAATTTGTAAAAGGGTCATTAGATTACTTGTAGCTTTAGTAGTGTAAACTGGGCCTTCGTAACCATATTTATACAAGTATGGTAGAAAACCACAGTGATCTAAATGAGCATGAGTTATTACTACAGCATCAAGATTTTCTATAGAAAATTCCGAAGTATCAAGCCTTGGAAACATATCTTTGGTAGTGTTTCGACCAACATTGACTCCACAATCAATTAAAATACTACTCTCTGGTGTGCGTAGTAAAGTAGCACTTCGACCAACTTCACGATAACCCCCAAGTGAAGTTATTCGAACCCATTCAGTAGGAAACACTTGCTTTCTATGAATTCTTCTCCCAACTTTTCGGAGGATTTTTTTTCTCTCTTCACTATTTTTGAATAATATATCACGAACAGTTTTTATAATTCGAGATTCCAAAGGAGGAGCTCTTGAGACATTTGGTCTCCAGAATGTCTCCGAAGTAATTTTTCTTAAAGTTGCACCATTCTTTCCAATTACCAATCCCGGTTTTACTGCCTCAATAAGAATCTCACCAATGTTTGGATCAAATTGAATTGTGGATATTTCTGCTTCCTCTGGAACAAGTTCCTTAACTAATTTTGTTGCTTTTGCTTCATCCTTTCTTACAGAAGGATCTGAACGAATAACAATTCGTTTTCGTAAATCTTTTGCTAAATTTTTGACCAGTTCACCATTGTCAACTAAAATTTGCGGATTTCTTGAATAAACAGCAACTTCAGGTCCTTCAAACTCAATTTCAGTAATGTCTGCTGAAGGAGGGGTTTTTGCTAAAATTTCTGTTTTAATTTCGTTCAATGTTTCTTGGCTTATTAACATGTTTTCTCTCTCGTATGTTTTGAAATTTTTATGTTTTTTTTTATAATAATTTTTATTTTGAAATTCTTTAAGAATTCAAGGCATTTTTCGGCTAAAGAATACTGTCTGTGTTTTAGTTCATTATTTGCTATCTATGTAGCTTTACTAATCTTGTTGTCTTGGAAGTCGTTGTTCTTTTGATGTTTCTTTAATTCGTGGATATCAACCAAAATTGAATTTACACAGGTTAAGATAATGGCATTCTTGCCAAAAAAACTCCTTAGATTATCTTGAAATTTTTTAGTATTTAAAACTATTCTTAATGGTTATTTAATACGAACAGTAAAAATTGGGTTATTTTTTCCTTAGAATATTTCCACTGATTAATACTTAACAATGAAAAAGCTATTAAAAGAAGAGTATTTTCTGCAAATTATCAGAGAATAAGATATGGTGAGTATAAAGTGTCTGAAAAAAGAAAAATTGTTGAGTCAGTACCAAATTATAGCGAAGGAACTGATGGAAAGATAGTCGAAGCTATTGTTGATGAAATAAGAAATACATCAAAAACTAGAATTGTTGACATACAATATGATTCCGATTATAATAGAGCAGTCATTACTTTCGTGGGCGAACCAGAAGCAGTTCTTAAAGCAAATATTGCTGCATCCAAAAAAGCTATAGAATTAATTGACATGAAAAAACACAAAGGACAACACCCACGTATTGGTGCAACAGATGTCGTTCCTTTCGTTCCTGCACAAAATATGACTATGGAAGAATGCAATGAATTGGCTAAAAGATACGCAAAAGCTATGGCTAAAGAAGGTGTCCCCATTTATCTCTATGAAGAAACAGCTACAAAACCAGAACGAAGAAATATTGACAATATTCGTGTTGGGGATTATGAAGGATTAAGAAAAACCATAGAAACAAATCCTGATCACAAACCCGATTTTGGCCCTTCCAAATTCCATCCGAGAGGAGGAGCTACAGTAACCGGAGCGAGAATGCCCCTTGTGTGTTTGAACATTAATTTAGGGACAACAGATGTAAAAGTTGCTAAAAGAGTTGCTAGAAGAATCCATCTTGCTTCTGGAGGTTTAGTTAATATTAAAGCAATGGGAACAGCAATCGATGGAGAGGATTTTGTACAGGTAGGCATTAGTAATATAAATTACAAGAAAACACCTATGTATAGACAACTTGAATTGGCAAGAATAGAAGCTGCAAGATACGGAGTCCCAATAATTGGAACCGAATTAGTAGGACCAATTCCTTTAGAAGCTGCCTTAAACTCTCTCGAATACTATCTACAACTTGTCAATCCTAAACATCTTAAAGAAGAAAACCTTATTGAACACTATTTTGACTTCTGAAGAAATTTGATTCCGCGAGTGATACAAGCACTCGCATAATTTTTTGTTTTTCTTAATTTTCTACTACAATCTTACCATTTTTGATTACTTTAGAGACTAGATTAATCCCAAATTGATAAGATAGGAAATAGTAATTTGGGACTTCAAAAATAGCAATATCTGCTTTTTTACCTACTTCTAAAGATCCAATTTCGTTTTCTCTTTGAATTGCACATGCAGCATTAATTGTTGCAGCAGTTAGTGCTTCTGCAGGAGACATTTTCATGTTATAACAAGAAAGTACAATCGTCATAAGCATTGATTCGGTCCAACAATTAGGATTTAAATCCGTGGCAATAGCGACAGGTATACCATACTCTATCATCTTTCTTGCTGGAGCATAATCCTTCATCATAAGACAAAATGGAGTACCAGGTAAGAGAATTGCAATAACTCCAGCTTTCGCCATTGCTTTCAATCCAGCATCATTTGATTGTAACAAATGACCTGTTTGCACTGCTTTTAATTCAGCAGCTAGTGCAGCACCATTAGTGTCAACAATTTCATCAATGTGAATAATCATCTTAATTCCAAGATTTTTAGCAGCTAAGAGAATTTTTCTTGTTTGATCGATGGAGAAGATTCCTTTTTCACAAAAAACATCGCAAAATTCAGCTAATCCTTTTTCAGCTACTTTTGGAAGCATTTCAGAAATGACAAGATCAACATACTCATCAGTTCGTCCTTTGAACTCTGGGGGAATTGCATGAGCTCCCAGAAAAGTTGGTACCAGATCTATTGGATGCTGTTTATCCAGAACTCTTACAGCTTCTAATGATTTAATTTCGTCTTTTGTAGATAAACCATAACCTGATTTGGCTTCGACAGTTGTAGTTCCATGTTTTAACATCTTATCCAAAATGTTCTTCCCGTTTTCAACTAGTTCTTCAATTGTAGCTTTTCGTGTTTCTCTTACTGTCTTTAGAATCCCTCCTCCAGCTTCTAGTATTTCCAAATATGTTTTTCCAGCTAATTTCATTGTTAGTTCATTTTCTCGTGAACCCGCGAAGATAAGATGAACATGAGGATCTACAAAACCTGGTGTAACTAATTTGTTAGTTGCATTGATTTGAATTGTTTTCTCATCAATTTTCACAGTATTCATTAATTCCTTTGTAGTTCCAACGAAAACTATTGTTCCGTCTTTAATTGCTAATGCGCCATCGTTTATTATGGCTAATTCTTTCATTGCTTTACCAATTCGAGGTACTCCGAATTTTGAGTTCATTGTTACTAATTCATTAGCATGTTTGATTACTGTATCAGGAATTATATCCTTAGAATTCTTAGAAGACATATGCAACCTAACCTTTTATCCTCTTTTTTCAAATGAGGATGTTTCTACTTAAGAAGATTACTTTAAACAACGGGAAAAATTTAACAGAGAATAATAAAATCTAAAATAAGAAGAAATATTGAAAGGTAAGCAAATTAGGATTTATGTTATACATTATCGGAGATAAGCAAATTGACAGATCATAAGAAAGAAATCGAAATATATGGACGCCCAATGTTTATGGATTTAAAACCAGAAGAGTCTTTGAAAGCAGATGAAAGTACTGAAATGTTGCAATGTAAAACATGGGATGCTGAAGCAGCTCTAAGAATGCTGAAGAATAACTTGCATCCAAATGTTGCGCGTAATTGGGAAGAATTAATCGTCTATGGTGGATCTGGAAGAGCTGCAAGAAATTGGAAGGAATATCATAAGATTGAGAGAGCGCTAAAAGAGCTCGAACCTGATGAAACTCTTTGTATTCAATCAGGAAAACCGGTGTATATTGCTCCAACACATAAAGAAGCTCCTAGAGTTATAATAGCTAATTCAAACTTAGTTGGATATTGGGCAACCCAGGATTATTTTGATGAAATGGATCGCTTAGGTCTGATGATGTACGGACAAATGACAGCTGGAAGTTGGATCTATATTGGCACTCAAGGAATTCTCCAAGGAACCTATGAGAGCTTTGCTGCTGCAGCAAAAATGGATTTCAAAGCTGATTCTTTAGGAGGAAAATTAATTCTTACCGCTGGTATGGGAGCGATGTCTGGTGCTCAACCAATGGCTGCAACTTTGAATGATGCAGTAATTATAGATGTTGAAGTGAAAGATTCAGAAATCGCACGTAAAGTTGAGGAAAACTACTGCGACAAGATGACATACGAGCTTGATGAAGCCATTAAGTGGGCTCTAGAAGCTAAGAAGAACAAAGAACCACTATCCATTGGACTCGTAGGTAATGCTGCGGATATTCATCCTGAACTCATTAGAAAAGGAGTTATTCCTGATATTGTGACA
This sequence comes from Promethearchaeati archaeon, assembly GCA_013166835.1. GTDB lineage: Archaea > Asgardarchaeota > Heimdallarchaeia > JABLTI01 > JABLTI01 > JABLTI01. The sequence goes on from JABLTI010000069.1 coordinate 12,935, forward strand.
GATCAAACATGTGCACATGAAGTGAAGAAATATGTTCCTAGCGGGTATGACAAGAATTTTGTAGAGCTCCTTGAAAGTGGTGTGCAGATTAGTGAAAGGGAATATGTTCGTGAATCCTTCAAATCTATGGCTACACATGTGAAAGCAATGATTGATATGCAAGAGAAAGGAGCGATCGTATTTGATTATGGTAATGCAATTCGAAACCAAGTTGAATTAGCACTTGAAATAATAAATGGTAACGCTCCTGCTGCAGCTGGGATGACAAAAGAAGATGTCATAAACATGAGGGAGCACTTTAAGAAAATTGGTTTAGTTACCGTAAGAAATAAACAAGGCGGTTATGCATTTCCAGGTTTTGTATTAAAATATGTGAGACCGCTTTTCTGTGAAGGCAAAGGACCTTTCAGATGGGCAATTTTATCAGGTGATCCAAAAGATTTAGCAGCAATTGATGATGCTCTTATTTCAACATTCCCAGATGACAAACCATTAGTGAGATGGATTGATCGAGTACGAGAAAAAGTACCAATTCTTGGGTTACCTACAAGGATTTGCTGGTTAGGTTATGGTGAGCGAGCAAAGTTTGGTTTAATTATTAATGATCTCATAAAAGAAGGAACAGTATCAGCTCCGGTTGTCATTGGTCGCGATCATCTTGATTGTGGGTCAGTAGCATCACCAAGCAGGGAAACAGAAGGAATGAAGGATGGAAGTGATGCAATCGCGGATTGGCCACTTATCAATTTTGCATTAAATGCAGTCAATGGTGCAAGTTGGGTTTCCTTCCATCATGGAGGAGGAGTCGGAATTGGGAATTCACTTCATGCAGGCATGGTAATAGTAGCTGATGGTACAAAAGAACGAGCTAAGAGATTGCAGAGAGTCCTTACAGTTGATCCTGGAACAGGTGTTGCTCGACACGTCGATGCTGGATATGATCTAGCAATAAATGTAGCTAAGGATCGAAAGGTAAAGATCCCAAAATAAGCGGTGATAGAAATGGCAACAGCTAAGCTATCGTTTGAAATAGATGCAGAAAAAGTTTGCAAACAAATAGATTCCTTCATTCAAGGAATGATTGAAACCTCGAAAACTAAAGGCCTTATAGTTGGTTTGAGTGGTGGTATTGACTCAGCAGTTTGTGCAGCATTAGCTGTAAGAGCAATTGGAAAAGAAAAAGTTCTTGGTTTAATAGAACCAAATGCAAAACTAGATCCAGCTTATGAAGAAGATGCCCGGAAACATGCAAAACAATTAGGAATAGAAGTCAAAAAAATTGCAATTACTGACATGGTTGCTGCTTTTATAACAAACGCTGATGTGGAAATAGCTAAAAACCAACTTGCTCTAGGGAATGTGATGGCACGATTACGAATGGTAATAAATTATGCCTATGCAAACCATATGAATTATCTTGTCCTCGGAACTAGTAATAAATCAGAGTTAGTGGTGGGTTATGTTACTAAATATGGAGATGGAGGAGTTGATTTCGAACCATGTGGAGATTTGTATAAAACACAAATACGCATGCTCGCAAAACATCTCAATATCCCAGAAGAAATAATCACAAAAGCTCCATCAGCGGGTCTTTGGGATGGGCAAACTGACGAAGGAGAAATGGGCATTACGTATGATACATTGGATTTGATATTGTTAGCAAAGGAAAAGGATTATTCCAAAGAACAAATTATCGAAGAATTACAAATTGAGGAAGCGTTGTTTGATAAAGTAGATAAAATGATTAAGAATTCAGAACACAAAAGAAAAATGCCACCAATATTGGAATTGGATTTCTGAATTCCGATACTTTTTATTTTATAAAAATAATAGTTTCCTAGAATACTTTAATTAAATAATGATAGTCGTTTTAGAAAA
>JABLTI010000183.1 GCA_013166835.1 Promethearchaeati archaeon
TAACAACCAGCAGTTCTATCAATGTAAATCCGTTTTGCTTACGCATAGCATTTGCCCCTCCCTTCTGAGAGAGATTTAGTTTTTTCGATACGCTTGACTGCCATGATTATAACACAACCAGTTATGGGAATGCAAGTAAAAGAGAGATTCCACGGCCGAGCGAACAATTTCGAACAAATCACGAACATTATTTCACCCTCATCGTTACGACGAACTCATGCGGTTACTCACCATGAGCTGTGGTATCGCTACGTGCCTGAATCGGGCAATTGGCACGGCGGGACTCGCACCCGCTGGATCGCGGCCTTGTCGGCTGCTCCGCTGTCACTAGTTTTTCTTAAAAGGAAGTTGCAGGAAATTGGTAAACGTCCTTGATGAAATCCTTTAAATTCATAGCTACCCGTATTTTATGACCTTATTCAAAAGCCTGGAAGCACTTTTCCAACGACAGTCTTAAGACCAAAATCTTGCTATTTCATACTAAAACGAATATAATTTGGTCAATAGTAATGCTATATTGTAAAAAATGACGATAATACGCTTGAGAATACTCCTTGAAGTGCTCGCATTGAGCACTGTGCTGGTGATTCTATCTTGTGAAGTGAGTTATGCTTGAAGCAGCATGTGCTTAGATGGAAAGAATAAGATAATGGCACCACTAGACGATAAGCTAATTAGGACAAATCTAATTAGTAAGTTAAAAAAACAAACCATAAAACCCAAAGCAGTTATTGAAGAACTCCGTGTTCACAATGGAAATGCTATTGCAGATGTAGTCGCTTTATATAAGGAAGCGCATTGCTTTGAGATAAAAGGCGATGGTGATAAGATAGAACGAGCCATAAAGCAAGGATATTATTACAATTCATCATTCCGTAAAATTACTCTCGTGACCACAAACAAGCACTTAGATAAAGCCATAGATGTTTTATCGGGATTCTGGGGCATAATAATTGCCGAGAGAAAAAAAGACGAAATATCACTAAAGTATGTCAGAAGAGCAAGGAATAATCCTTGTTTTGATAAAAGTCTAGCATTATTAACATTATGGAAGAGCGAAATGCTCAATCTTATAGAACATAAATTTACAGGGATACGAAAAAATAATAGGAAATTGCTAGCGAAATTAATTGCTCATAGCAAAAAGAAAGAAGAATTAAGCTATAATATTAGCACGACGCTTATAGCTAGGTATTATCAAATTTCGTCTGAAATATAATCATTTAACATATAAGTAATATGTGCATTTATAGTAGGCTTAAGTATACTGCTAGGCGTAACTTGACTTCCCAGTGAACGGCTTTTTTCTTCAAGAAATTTGTCACCAAAAGAATAATTAGCACCTCTATAAAATGCTTTTTTTACAATCCTTGCTGCAAGATCGTTATACTGTTGAAAACCTCTTTTGTGTGTTCTTATAGCACCTCCTCTTGCTAAATAATGATGTTTATCAAAGGTATAAATAATTTTTGGGGCAGTAATATTTAGCATAGCCTCTGGCATAATATCAACATCTGAATAATTAGGGCTAACAATCCCATAATCTCCGAGGACAACATTAAATTTATCGTCAATCTCATCATATACTTGTTTAAAAATATCAAGTTCTGCTCTAGCAAACTCAGTTTCAGCCTGAACTGAGAGGATGTCTGCAATTGATGCAGGTATTGACGATCCAGTGACGATTACTCTGTTAATACTGTATTCATTTGTAAACTTTTGAATGAAAAGTATTATATTTGGAGCTAAAGAATCCAACTCTTGATTTAAACAAATCCTACAATCAAGTATTAGGTCAATATTAACAAATCGTCTCAAGGCATCATCTAAACATTCTATAATTTCATCTGCAACAACGTCAAAACTTTCAAAGTCTCCCGCAACAAATCTCAAAGCAATTAGATCAGATTTTAATTGTCTAGAGTTCTTTGCTTCACATACCGCTTGCATATGTTCAGGATTACGATCAATAGATATAACTGGGACAACAGGTAAATCCTCACAAGCACTGAGCAAGTATGCATAATTATTACTACCATCAATTAATAAACTAGAATCCACATCAAAATTGTCTAAATAAAAATATGGAATATCTGCTATATTCTTTTTAATGCTTCGAATCATTCTATCAGTAGTACTTATAAAACTCTCTTCAGTGCGGTTTTTCATGTATGGGAAATCAAAAAACGGTGTTATTGTTTTCCTCAAACCAGGTTCTAATTCCTTAACAGCCATAACCTCATTAGATTTTAATTTCAAAAAGGGAACATATTCAGTCATTTCCAAATACCTCCCTTCTAACATCAACTTCATCTACAATTTTTCGAAACATTTGGAACTTGTTAAGTTCTTTTTGAAGCATTCCTGCTACTATTGCGGGGTGAATGCCAATTTTATTAGAAAATTCAATGACAGTTCCATCGCTTATATCATATTTTCCAGCACAATTTCTCCATAAGTGTTTTTCGACAAAAGAATACTTTGCAAGCCTGTTCGCCATTTTTTCTGCTACTTCTATATTGTTTATTTCCAAATCATCAAAAATAGTTGCATTTAAAATATCTTTATGAAGGTTTATATGTGCTAACTCATGCATTAAAGTGAACCAGAAATTATCTAACCTCGGAAACCTAAAACTTATTCCAATAACAGGATGGCCCGAATCGAGAGCAAAAACTACTCCATCAAGTTTCATGCGGGGTAAAGTCTTTTCGTATACAAGAATAATCCCTTTTTTTGCCAATATAGTTGGAAGAGAAACAATTGAAGAAACATCGATGCTTAATTGAGCAAGTTCTTTCAAACAATTTTTATCAATTCCATGAAATCCACCAATTTCTTGGTTGGCTACTGCAATTTTAGCTAGTGTAGATACCCTTGATTTCCATGCTACACATAACGCGATGTTTGAAGTGTCCGACTTCCTAAAGAAGGCATTATCTTTGTCAGAATGAATATCTTGAAGCAGTGGCACCATTGAAGACAAGTCATCTATGGAAGACATCCATCCTCTTCTTACCAGCTCTTGTTTCGGTAGTTCGTCAAAGAGCTTGCTGAAAGTTAGATAACTCTCGTATAATGATCTAGTATCCGAAACGCTTGACTTTATATGTTTAACTTTAAAATTATCCCAATCATTTACGTGTGATGGTTCCATTTTTATGCTGCTCCTAACAATTCTGCTGATTTAGCACGTGATATCTCAAAATATGCTAAACCATCTTTATCTCTTTCAGGATAATTCTCCATTCCAAGCTTTTCGTAGAAACCTTTAGACTGAGGTAGCGAATGCAATGAAAATCCTGGTTTAAGCTTTAACGTATTTACCGCAAAATTAAGAACACATTTTATTATCAAGGATCCAATCCTTTTAAATTCACGCTCTGCTATTGGATTATCTATGTTCCAAGGAGCAACCGCTAAAAACTCAATATAAAATATGTCTCCTGAATCAATAATACTATCTTTAGGGTGATATATTAAACAAGCACCTTGTGGTTTACTATCAGCAAATATGTAAAACCACTCGTATCCATCAGCAGTATAACAAACCGATTTTTTAAACCAATCCCAGTGTATGTGTTCAAGTTGTATGCTCGACAGCACAGCATTTAACTCTTCATCGGAATAATTTTGCTTTTTAATGTACTCAGAAAGCCTTATATTAAATGATCCCCACTGGCGATCACAACTATTAGCCGAAAGGATATCCCATCCATGATTGATTTCATATTCAAAGGCCTCACCTACATTATTAATCAATTTCCCTGATTCAATGCAACTATATGAACCAGAAAGCTTAAGCTTGCCACTGTCAATTTGCCTTCGTAGTTCTCCAATATCCATATGCTTGCTCATATTTTATTATAAAAGGCGGATTCAAGTGCTATAGCCTTTCAGCAATATTTTTCTTAGGGACAGCCAGCCTATTAGAATCTACGTCACACGGCCTTATCAAATTACTTACCCGCAAACGCCTGCGTTTCACGAAATAATCAATATCTCAGATCTGCTGTTTTCTGCCGAAATCAATTGAAAAGCTCGCTCAAAGTTGCTGTTTCACATTATATCAGTTGTCCAGTCCAAAACAAACACATTCTGCCTTTCTACTTTTTACAGCGTATCTCACGGGCAAAATGTTACCTTTGAATTTTGAAAAAAAGTGAAAAAAGGCAAAAAAGCGAGAATTCAGGAGCCAGGAGACAGAAATCAGGAGAAAAATAAGAAAAAATCACCAGAAATCCCTAAATCCAATCCAACATACGCAATACGCCGTACACAGCACGCACTACGAGTAATGGACGGCGTCTCACGGAGATTTTTTTGGAATTTGCTTGATTTTTTGTGTAATGGTTCGTATAATAGATAACTAAATGATTAATGATTAGGGATAATTGATAAATGATGGAAATAGAAAGAAAAAGGCAAAAATACTATGCGATCTT
>JABLTI010000070.1 GCA_013166835.1 Promethearchaeati archaeon
AGATATAAAAAGGTTTAAGTTTGTTACTGAAACAAACCTTAATATTATTTTTTTGTTGAATCATATAGAAACTTAAAATAATGTAAATGCCTTATATAATATTGATTAGCTTATTTGTGGTGATGGGAGCTATGAAAAGGAATAAAATTAATGTGAGAAATAAAAGGGATATAATTTCGAAAATAACTTTGTTAGTTATTTTAACTATTGCATTTATTACAATTTCAACTTGTAACAAAGCACTTGTTGTTTCAGGAAAATATGTAATGAAAGAACACAATTCTATTCTATTAGATGATGGTGAGAGTGGATTTATTTTATATATACATGATGATATTGCATTCATCGTAATTCAAAATGCTTCTCAAGTGATTGAGGATACGAGTAGTTTACATTTAATTAACGTGCAACAACCTGAAAATCCAGTTCGACTTGGAATTTATGACATTGCCATTCATTATCGTATTCCAAAACTTATAGTGAATGATAATATTGCATATCTATTAAGAGAAAAATCTCATTCAGGTAATTATAATTGGACAGTAACACTGCTAAATATTGATAATTTACAAGTTCCAGCTTTCTTAGGGGAAACATTGTTGGAAAACAAAACTATTCCTTCTGATTTTACTCTTTATAATGATTATTTGTACGTTAGTACGAATTCTTCATTAGATATTTTTGATTGCAGCAATCCATCGTCTCCTGTGAAAGCTGCGAATTACTCATTGCCTACTGGGTATGTGCATATCAACAATGATTTCTTGTACATAGTTTCTGATTTCGTAAAAATATATGATTTAGCAAATCCTATTAATCCTATCTTTTTGGGGGAAGTCAATAGTACTAAGCACACCTTAGCAGGAAGCGGGTTGTATAAGAACAATATAATCTCGGCTTTCTGGTGGTCAGGTTTGCAAAGTTATAATTGTACTGAACCATCTACTCCTACAATTATTGGCAATTATGGGTTTCCTGCTGATGAAACTGAACCTGGTGGACAAATCCATGACATGGAGATTCAGGGAGATCGGTTGTTTGCTGGAGGACGAAAACTATTTGTTTTTGATATCAGTAATCCACAAAAACTTCAAAGGATTGCTGTGAAATACATAGGGAGCCGAGACACATACGGTATCTCTGTATCAGGTAATTACATTTTTGCAAACATTCACAATAACATCAAAGTATACTACTTTAGTGAGAGTTTTCTTGAACGCAATTTAGGATTAGGAATTGGAATTGGTATAACAGTTTTGATTGGAGGTTCTCTCACTCTTCTAAGGAAAAAGAAGAAGTAAATAACATGGATACTATTAAGAGTCCAAACAACTATTTCTTCTTTTCTTTTTTTGTATAAGGAAAGAGTGGATATTATAATATCTACAAAATAAATCCTTGATTGAATAATAAATTAGTCCTTTCTTGATTATTTTCTATATGGTTTCTAATATTATCTACTGTTTCAATAAGAGAGGAATTCAGAGAAGAACAATCGAGGATCAAGTCAATTTTTCTTCAGCAAAAAACTCTCTCTTAAAGAAACTATTTGCTTTTAAGAATTATTAATTTTTCTTGAACAATATTAATTTCTTTTTAAAAGCAACTTACTTGATAATTCTAAGTAGAAAATAATATGTTTAAGGAATTTCTTAGTGAGTGGAATAAAAGAGACTAAATTATTTCCATTTTTCCTTTCTTTTTTGCCTTGATATTTTATGTATAGAAGGTTAATTTTAAAGAGGAAAAATGCTATAATATATTGTACTGGGGTAGGCTTAAATGACCAGAAAAAAGTATTGTCACGTGTGTGGAGCAGAACAAGTGAGAGGATGGGGTAGGAAGCAAAAATTGGAACCAACACAAAAAAAGAAATATCATAGTTCTAAGAGAAGAAAAGTAATTAATCTTCTTCTAATGCTCATACACTTTTCCAAAGAATTCTCTTCTTTGAATCAAGATTTATCTAATTAGAACTGGTAACAGTACTGTTAACATAATCGACATTATTAGATTTATTACAAAATATATCCGATCACATCATCATCTCTTTTGTTGATTTTATACCTTCACTCTGTCTAACTACAAGTGTTGTAAAATTATTTTACAACTCAAAGTTTTCTGAGAGAGCATCAAGAATTCCTCACTACGCCCGAGGAATCAGAAGACCACGGGCGTGGGTTTCCCGAGGGTGGAAGCGTTCAGCGGTTCTCCTTGGGTTCTGCTTCTCTCTTTTGCTTCTAATCATTAATTAGAAGCGTTGTTTTGTTCTTTATGCGTTGTTCCTATTTGATTCTTCTATATGTTCCAGATTCCACCTTCGCTAATAATCCATCTGCAACCAATTTATCTAAACTGTATTCTATTATAATCCATTCACTTGGTTTATACATAATTTTTGAATCTGTGGTATCGTTTTCGACTTTTCTCTTAAGCATAACTTTCCACTCAAACTCATCATTTACATTAATTTTTGTTTGAATGATCTCTTCCAATTCTTTTGCACGTATTTCTATTTTCTCAGCACTCGGTGAGACAATCGTTTCATGATTTTTTTCTTTCATTTTTAATCACTATTTTAACAAAAAAAATCGGAGTTATATAAACTTTCACGACCAAAGTTGCCTTTTTATTTCTCTTTCCTTACTTCTTTTTGTGATTGTTTTGTCCTCTAAGAAAACTCTAATCCCTACTGGTACTGTTAAGCGAATTATGAAGGAAACCACTGGTATGATGATCAGTGATGCGTTCGCTGAAGACGTTGCTCAGAAAGCCACGGAATTCATCGTTACCGTTGCTTTGAAAACGAAGGTTTATGCTGACCATCACAAGAAACGAATTCTTAAGAAGAGCATGTACGACGTCATCGAATTAGCCGAGAGAATGAACGGGTAACTTCACACCCGACTGGCATGCTCATAATACCCTAATTTTTCTTTAAAGTTTTTAATCCCATGGTAACTTATGATCTCGCTTACCTCTAACTCTAATATCGGTTTATTCTCATCTACCTCTGCTTTCAGATTGTATTTCTGAATTCCTCTCCTCGCTTTGTCGAGGTCTCGTTTGAACGGAACAATAACAACGAAGCGTCCTTTCCCTTTCAGATGATTTTCCGCTGACAATAATCTGGTAATAAACACGTCCTCGTCGTATCCCTCAGCTCCAGTATGCACTTCGAACCAGATATACTCTTTCTTATTATTAACTAATACGCGATGACAATTATCAGCGATGTAGTCTCCTTTCCCGTGCCAATGCGGAATCTTGCGACGAGAAGAATCAGTAGTCGTTATCTCATCCTCAGTTAATCCTTGTTGGAGCTCTCGGAAACACCAATTACTAAAAACATCGTGATGAGGAAACGGTCTTCGAAACTTGCTCGGAACTAAGCGGTAAGGAGAACACGTTGGATACCCGAACCAATGCTCGAAGCGAACACCAAGCTTTGGCATAGGATAAGCTGAAACCAAACCTAAACGAAAGATACGAATCGAACCTCGAAGCGAACCAGTCGGGGAATAATACTCCCTATCAGCGTAGCACTCACCACTGTACAAGTGATTAAACAAACTATCATTCGAAAGATTACCGAGGAAATCACCAAAGCACTCGTGAAGAAGAAAAGAGAAGTCATCCTTACTGAAAAGAGGACGTTGAAGAATCATATCAAGAAATTGTAGCTCAGAACTGGAAAGTAAATTAAAGGGAAGAGAACGAGCTGTCGGAGAACTAACACTACTCCAACCAGTCGGAAGTTTTGGCACAGAAGCGGAAGGGGAACGCTGAAACACGACAAGTAACACCAATAAAGAGTCTGAAAAAAGAACTAAAAAGACCACGAAAAACAATCAGTCAGAAAGTCAAAAAGTCACTTAAAAAAAGAACGAAAAAAAGCAAAAAAGAGACTTGGAAACAAGAAGAAAAAAAGAAGGAATCAAGAGAAAAAACAGTCGAAAAGTCCCTAAGAAAAAAGCAAACAAAAGAAAGAATCCCTTAAGAAACACGAAAAGAGCCATGGACCCATGGTGAACTTGTTAATTGATGATCTTCCAGAATATGTTGAAATTGTTAGAGGGAATCCAAGACCAACAAGTATGGTCAATGGTGTTGAAGGGTGCGATGCAGCAATTTTCTTAGGATATCATGCAAAATTTGGAACAGCTAGATCAACTTTTGATCATACTTACAGTGGAGGAAGTATTCATAATTTGGAAATTAATGGTATTCCAGTTAGTGAGTTCTTATTAAACGGTTATACTGCTGGAGACTATAATGTTCCCGTCATAATGGTTGCAGGAGATGCTCAGCTAATAGAGGACGATATTAAACAATATGCCCCTTGGATTGAAACAGTAGCATTGAAATATTCTCTTAGCAGACTTGCTGCAAGGAGTAAAAGCATGATTACAATAGAAAAGGAGCTTAGAAAAGCAGTTCAAGTTGCGGCTAAGAAATTCAAGGATAAGAAAATGAAACCACTAATTGCAGAAAAAGAAGTTAAAGTGGGCATCACTTTTCGAACTAGTTTAATGGCAGATACCGCAGAATTACTCCCAATAGTTAAACGAATAGATGGGCTAAAAATAGAGTACACAGCTAAAGACATGATTGATGCCTATAATATTTTTCAATTATTAGTAGCTGCAGCAAGCGGAACTAATGCAATGATGCAATGGTTACAATAAAATCTCTACAGCGAAAGGTTCAACAGTAATCAAGCTATAGTATACATTAGCTAATTTATAGGTGGGAATAAACTTGGCAGAACCTAAATGTCCAGAATGCGGAAAAAATGAATTTGAATATCGATATGTTTTCCCTGAAGGGAAAACCAAAGAGTGGAAGGAAAGACAAATACAGCATCGTGCTGATGGTAGAAATGAACAATGGATCGCAGATGTAAAGAAGCAATTCAATGAACAAAATCCATGTGCTGTTGTTTTCTGTACAGATTGTGGGCTCGTTATTGGTGTAGCAAAGTAGTTTGTAGTTTCGATAGATTTCTTCAATTCATTTTCGTTAATTTTTCACTTAGGTTCCATAATTCTTTTTGTAGTTTTTTATCTCGGGCAATTTCGGTCGTTTCCTTCATATCCATTTTCATGAAATATTTCCCGGAAACACCTTCCATTTCTTGAGAAGTTACGAAATAGATAGCAATTTTTGCTGCATCACTTGGCATAGCTGCTTTTCGAGATCTTAATTTTGTTATTAGTCTCATGCTTCTAAGTGATTGTCCAAGATTCGTTAGTGTGAAACCAGGTGTAAAAGTATTAACGGTTACATTTGAATTTTTTAATCGAGCGGCTAAATCTAAAGTGAACATAACATTATACAACTTTGATTCAGAATATGCTTTAAACCAACTAAATCTTCTCTTATCAAAATTATAATCATCTAATCGAATTTTTCTCACAGCACCATAAGAACCAGAGCAAACGTTTAGTATTCGAGCAGGAGAACTAACCTTAATCATATCAAGTAATAGATTAGTTAGTAGAAAATAACCCAAATGATTAATTGCAAAAGCACTCTCTATCCCATCTTCAGTTAATATTTTCTTAGATGGCATAACGCCATGATTGTTAACTAAAATATCTAGACGATTGTGTTTCTCTCTGAATTTTTTCGCGAAATCATGAATTGATTTTTGTGAAGCAAAATCACAAATCATAAGATCAAGTGAGGTTTTACCTGTTTCGGTTTTTATTTCTTCTAAAGCTAAGCGACCTTTTTCTTCATTTCTTACTACCATTATTACATGATAATCAAGCTCTGCAAGTTGTTTAGCAGTTTCTTTTCCTACACCAGAATTTGCGCCTGTTACAATACAGATTTTACCTTTCATAGTCTATTATTCCTAAAATCGATCTTTAAGGCAAGAAATATGTTTTTTCTGAAACCAAACAAATATAAAATGTTGGTATTATTTGATTGTATCAATATAGAAATTAGAAAATCGAATGAATTTAGAAGTGTGTACAATGAGTGAAATAGATTGTCCTTGTCCAAAAGTTGAATGTGAAAGACATGGAAATTGTGATGAGTGTGAGGAAAACCACACATCAAAGGGAGCATTACCTTTCTGTAAGAGAGAAGAAGGTGATAAAAATTAAAGTATTAGTAGTTCGACCCACATTAGCTGAATGGTTGGAAAAACATAAGGATTCAATGCCAGAAAATATTGAATTGATTGTTCCGAAAGAAGGAACCGATGAGGAAATTGAGGAGCTCATTCAGGATGTTGAGATTGTAGTTTGTACTCGATTATCTGCAGAAGCAGCAAGAAAAGGTAAAAAATTGAAGCTCATTCAGAAGACAGGTGCAGGGGTTGATGCTATACCTTTTGATGCAATAAGAGAGGATATCATTGTTGCTAATACATCTGGAGCTAATCCAGTTCCTTTAGCTGAAGGAACTATTGCATTAATGATTTCGCTCGCAAAAAAAATACCTCAAAAAAACAGATCATTCCCTGATAGAGTTGTTCTTAGAGGAACAGAACTTCGAGGGAAAAAAGTTGGAATAATTGGATTGGGAAGCATTGGGCTTGAAGTTGCGAAGCGCCTACAAGCATTTGAAATGAAGATTCTAGGTATTAAAAGAAAACCATTAGAGAAACTGAAAGAAGAATTAAATCTTGAATTCTTGGGTGGATCCGATGACCTAGACTATGTTTTGAAAGAAAGTGATTTTGTTATAGTTATTGTTCCACTTACTCCTGCCACTCGAGGTATGATTGGAGAACGTGAATTAAAATTAATGAAACCTACAGCTTATCTGGTTAATGTTGCAAGAGCAGCTATAATACAAGAAGAACCATTGTATCGAGCAGTGAATGAAGAGTGGATTGCTGGTGCAGCACTTGATGTTTGGTGGATTCCTCATTGGTGGGATCCTAAATGGGGACCTGAAATTGATAAACCTTCTAGATATCCAATTTGGGAATTGCCAAATGTAATTGCTACTCCTCATAACGCAGGGTTTGTTGAACGAACAAAACATTCAGATAGAGCTATACAAATTATTGCTGAGAACATTCAACGCATTGCTAAAGGAAAAACTCCGTCAAATCTGGTGGATAAAGAGCATCAATACTAAAGCTTGGGATCTTTTCAAACCTCTTTCTTCAAACGAAGGAAAAGGAAATGAGGATTAGATAGGAGACTCTCATAGATTCTTGCATCAACCTCTTTTGCTTCGGGAATTGGAAATGGTTCTAGTAGAACATCTACAAAGAAGCCATTTTTCCTAAAAATTGCAAACATATTAGTCAAAGTTCGATGATAATATTTCACTGGATAAGATTTCCCATCAATAATCCATGTTTCTTCGTAAAGTTCTTTCTTAAAGTAATTTGTTTTATTGAGCCACTTCCAGTCAGCATGAGGATGATGAACAGAAATAACTATTGAACCATCTTTCTTGAGAATTCGTTTGAATTCACTGAAAACAGGCAACCAATTGTTAATGTAATGAAGAACAAGAGAAGCGATAATCATATCAATGGAATTTGACTCAAGGAAATTCAAAGGTTCCGAGATATCAGCAATCAAAACTTTGGCTTTTTGACCCAACTTTTTCTTGGTATATTTTACCATTTGTTCACTAATATCACAAGCTGTAACAGAAGCTCCTTGATCTACTAACCACTCAGTTAGAGAACCACCACCACAGCCCACTTCGAAAATCTCTTTACCTTTTACATCCCCAGCTAATGAAATAATTGCTGGTTGATTATAGTAAGCATTATGGACACTTTGTTTACTTTTTCGAATATAAGCTATACCCATTTCATTGTAGTTTTTATCTGGTTCAGCATTCATAAGTTATCTTTGTTTTTGTTTTTAAAAAGTGCTTCTAATAGATAAAGAAATACCCTTTCATCAATATTTATGTTAGTATTATTTATTAGTGATATTTACTATAAATCATTCCAATCAAATCTGGGTAATTATGGATTGACCAAGTCTTATTGCTTCATCTTTAAAGTCATCTAATTTATCCAAATCACCAATTTCTAAAACTCCACTAGCAATTATCTTTCCCTTGTAATGCATCTTCCCATGCTTGACGATTCTCATTAAGATATTTAGCATACAGCTCAAGGTTTTATCTTGTTCAGGTTCCATAAGAAGAGCAAATATGATTCCAGTATTTTCATAAACACCTTTTTGATAGAGGATTTCTCTATCAAGCATCAATTTCATAAAAGACGAAATAAACCAATTACTAATTGGTGTTCCTAGAACAATATTTCTTGCTTTTAAACCTGCTTGTAATATAATCTCGATATCGTCATTCTTATCACATTGACCGGTTCGTTGGCATTTAAGACAGTAAGTGCATGGCTTAAGTGTTAAATCACTTAAGCGAATGTGTTCAATATCACCACCTTGACTAATAACCCCTTTCTCAATATATGATAGTAATATTGCTGTATTACCATCATTTCTATGACTACCATTTATCATTAAAACTTCGACCATTTCATCCCTCGTATAATAATATCATTTTTTAGGTATAAGGTTTTTTGAAGCTGGTAAACAAAAAGAAGATGTCATTAAGTGGACAGATGATATTGATTAGATTATAGAAGCTTAATTACCTCTCTTCTTATCTCTATGGTAACCATAACCACCTCTACTACCAAGAAAAGGTGTATCTGGTATATATTCAGCTTTACTCTCTCTATCATTTCTAATTCGTTTTTGAATCTTCACGATCCGATCAAATTCCTTTCTAGTAATATTGAACCAAGCAAATCCATCTTCAGCTTTAATAAAAAGCTCCATATCAAGAGCAATATTAATGTCATCTTTGAAAATCCTAACAACCTGAATAATAACATGAGGTTTCAGTTTCTTTGCTGTTTTTCCAAGCAAATCATCAAAACGAAAAATCCTTCCTAATTCTTTGTTGTCACTGCTCAAAGCGATCTTATGAATTAAATTTGATTGATCCACTGAATACCCACCTTATGTCACTGACCTCAAGTTATAATTTTAAAATAATTATATATAACTTTACAATAAATGAAACTGCCTTTATTGAGAGGAACTACTCTTTCTTATCTGTTGATTCATCTTCGGTATCTTTTTTGAGGAGTTTTTTCTTTATTTCGCCAGCTGTCTTTTTCAATCCGGTATAGATTTCATCAGTTGTTTTTTCAAAGGATTCTTTCATGCCTTTTGTAGAATGCTTAAAGCCTTCTTTTGCTCGAGTAGTAACTTTCATTTCAGGTTCAGGGATTACTGCTTCCATTAGATTGACAGGCGGTGTGTGAACATCACAAGGATGAAGATTTGTATCAGCATTTGGTGAAAACCCATCATTTTCCAACCATTCTTTGGCTTTCGCATATGATTCTTCAATTAATTGTTTTGATTTGGAGAAATCATGTGGTCCAACATCAATGCAATCTGGTGGAGGGATTATAATTAATTCTACCTTATCTTTATAGAGTTGTATATCAGTGGCTAACTGACGATTGAGAAGAAAAATGAAGGCACGTATAAGTACTTCTGCAACAGTCCTTGGTTCTTGATCTGCAGAAGGAACACCAATTGGGAAAACTACAACACGTTCTGCTCCTAATCGAACAGCAGTAGAAATTGGGGAATTATTTACCATACCACCATCAACAATTGAATAATTGTGCATACGTTGAGGAGGAAATACACCGGGAATAGCCACACTACACATCAAAGCTTCTAGAGCTAATCCTTTATTGAAAACAACCTCTTGTCCACATTTAATATCTGTGCCAATTATATACAAAGGTAATTTTGTTTCCTCTATTCGAGTGAATTCCATATTTTCGGTAATAAGTTTACGTATATTCTTTGGGGAGATAAGATTTAAACCAAAAGTAGTGATGCTTAAAATAGGTGTAATTGGTGAAGGAGAGAAAACATCCCACACTTTAATGTTAAGCCAAACATCCTCAATTGCTTTTACTCCCTCTAATGTTGGGTTATAAGCATACATTGCACCATTCAAGCTACCTACTGATGTTCCTAAAACCATGTCAGCTTGAATATCATGCTCTACAATAGCTTTTAGGGCACCACATTCGACTGCTCCTAAACTTGCCCCACCAGAAAAGACAAAAGCAGTCTTTGGATTATTGGAACGTTCCTTCATAAGAATTAATTTATTTTGCTTACTTAAGAAGATTCTTTTTTTAATCAGAAAATACTTCACTAATCTCTGAAATCCATTCAGCGGATTGGTGTTTGAAATAGGTTTCATAAAGTTCTGAGTATAATCCACCATTACTCATTAAAAGAGCATGATTTCCTTCTTCAACAAGCTCCCCTTTATCTAGAACAAGTATCCTATCCGAGTTCTGAATGGTAGTTAAACGATGAGCAATAACGATAGAGGTTCTGTTAGCAAGAAGATGGTCAAGAGCTTCTTGAATTTTTGATTCTGTGTACGCGTCTACCGCTGCAGTGGCTTCATCTAAAATCAATATTTTCGGATCAGTTAATAGTGTTCGAGCAAATGAAATCATCTGTCTTTGACCCGCAGAAAGACCTTTTCCACGTTCACCGAGTTCAGTTTCTAAGCCTTCAGGTAAGGCATCAATGAATTCTTGAGCAGCAACAATATCAAGGACTTCATTGACTTCTTCAATGGTAGCGTCTGGTCTGCCAAATCTAATATTATCAAGAACGGTTCCACTAAAAAGAAAAACATCTTGACTAACTAAACCAATTTGTGAACGAAGATGTTGTATATCATAGTCACGAATATCAACACCATCAATTTTGATTGAACCGTCCTTTATATCATAAAATCTCATCAATAAGGAAGCAATAGTAGTTTTACCTGCGCCAGTATGTCCAACGATAGCAATTGATTCGGTGGGTTTTATATCAACATTAATGTTCTTTAAGACGGGTTCATTCGGGACATATTCGTGATTTACACTATCAAATGTGATGCGTCCTTTAATTTCTTTGAAAACAGGATTCTCTGGATTCTTCACAACTTTTTCTGCATCTACTATGCTGAATATCCTCTCCATGGCAGCAAATCCACTTTGGACTGTTGAAATCTGTGAAGCAACTCGAGCAAGTGGATAAAGAAATCTATTCAATAGGAGAATGAAGAATATAATTGTTGAAGCTGAAGCTAAGTTTTGGATTACTAACCATCCACCAAACAGATTGATACTAAATATACTTAGCACACTAACACCATCCAATACTGGCCAAATACCTGTAAGAGCTAAAGCTCTTCTCCTCGCAATTTGAAATGTTGCATTATTTATTACTTCAAACTCTTCTTTGGATTTTTCTTCTCTACCAAATGCTTTTGCTACGGATATTCCAGAAACACTCTCTTGAAATGAAGTGTTTACTTCTGCAATGGCTGCTCTCCATTTCCCGCTTGTTCTTCTGGAAAACCTTCTGAACATGAATGCTGCAATAAAGACCACTGGACCCATACCTAATGTTACAAGCCCTAATTGCCAATTAACAGCAAGCATTATTCCTAAAACTGAAAAGACGATTACAAAATTCGAGACAAACTGTCCAACAACTGTAATCATATTATTTAATTCTTGAGAATCATTGGTAATACGAGACATAATTTCTCCTGTTGCTTGAACATCAAAGAACCCTAGATCGTGTTCTTGTAAACTTATGTAAGTCTCCATTTGTATTCTTTTAATCACTTTTTGCGTAACAATTGCTACTAGAACACCTTGAACTACTTGAAGTACCCATAAAAGGAGGTTTATACCTACATAAGCTATCGCGTAAGGTGCGATAGATATCCATTCACCACTAGATTCCAAAATATCGTATACTCTTTCAACCATTAAGGGAGGAACTATACTGATTCCAGAGATTGCTAAGATAGTGAGAATAATGAACACCATTTGTAATTTGTAAGCCATGAGATATTTCCAGAAGCGACCAATTAATTCTCGATCTGCATATTTTATGCTATAATCACTTCGGAAACTTTCCATTTTTGCCATTTTAATTTTCCTCCATTTTTTTCATAGGTGGCAAATCCGAAAATTTCTCGAACAAGCGTCTATAATCTATATTCCTCATTATTAATTCAGAATGAGTTCCAGAATCCATAAGGATTCCATCTCGCAAAACAATGATTAAATCAGCATTTTTGATTGTCGCTAATCTATGAGTAACGATAAAAGTAGTTCTATTTTTTAGCACATTGGCTATAGCTGTTTGAATTCTTCTTTCGGTTTCAGCATCAATTGCACTACTAGCATCATCCAAAACTAGTATTGCAGGATTAACAAGAAGAGCTCTAGCAATAGCTAGCCTTTGTTTTTGCCCTCCTGAAAGCGTGACCCCGCGTTCCCCAACAATTGTATCATAGCCTTCCTCAAACGATAAGATAAAATCATGTGCTTGAGCTAATTTTGAAGCATTCTCTATATCTACTAGACTGGCAGTAGGTTTGCCAAAAGCAATGTTTTCCCGAATAGTTTTACTGAATAAAAAGACTTCTTGCTCAATTACTCCTATATTATCTCTAAGATCGGAGAGATCCATTTCTCGAATATCCATATCATCAATATAAATCGATCCTTCTGATGGATCATATAATCTCATCAGCAACTTAATTAGAGTTGATTTCCCTGAACCAGGATTCCCTATTATTGCTACATTTGCTCCTCCAGGAACTGAAAAATCAATACCTTTCAATGCTTTCCTACTACTCTTGCCATTATATGAGAAGGAGACATTTTCAAAATTAATTGCCCCTTTCTTTTCTTTCCATACATGTGGATTCGCAGGATTTGGAACATATTCTTCTCGTTCTTTCATATCATAGATTCTTTTTGCAGCTGCCATGCCAATTTGAAATTGAGTTGTTGCCCACCCAAATTGCCAAGTAGGCATATTTAAGGTCATCATTAACAAGATAAAGGTAATGAGTTCGGAAAGTTCCATGTTCCCTACTGAGACTTCATACCCACCCCACAAAAAGCTGAGAGCAGTAATAATAATTGTAATTACAATAGCATAATATCTAGCACTAATAATCCCTCGTCTTGTATTGATTTTTCTTAATTTCTCAGTTTCTACTTCAAATTCCGCAATTTCTTTTCTTTCTTTTACAAAAGCTCTCACAACTCGAATTCCAGTAAGACTTTCCTGTAAACGAGCGTTAAGGATACTGTTCTGTTCCATTTGAGCCATAGAGATTGGGCGCAATTTTCTATTGAACTCCCAAATAGTCAAAACGTAGAAAGGAAGAGCACCAGCAATTAGGAGTGTTAATTTTGGATTGACCGTTAACATCAAGGTAACAGAGAAAATAACCATAAAGAATCCTTCAAAAAGCCATTTTACCCCAGGAGCGATGAAGATGTTCATTTGTCTTGTGTCAAACGTTGCTCGAGCCATGATGTCCCCAACCTTAATACGATCATGAAATTCTTGGCTCTTCTCCAACATATCGTTGTAAAATTCTTCAGTGACGTTTTTTGTCACTTTGTGAGCAATTACTTCATTAACGAAACTCTGAATATAATCACCAACAGTTCTAATTACACCAGCTATAGCAATTAAAAGAGCAAAATAAAATAACGTCTCCCTAAATCCATCTCCACCAGGCAATATAGCAAAAATTCCAGTAGCATCTGGTAGCACCTCGAATATATTACCGATAAACAAAGGAGTAAGAGAAACTGTTCCAATGAAAAGTATAAGAAACACGATCAAAACAATGAGTAATCGTTTCTCTCTGAAAATGTGTTTAAAGAACCATTTTTTATGACCCATTGTTTTTTACCTACGGATTTTTACAAGTATTTCTATTTAAAACGATATTGAATTATCTTCTATTTCTTTTGAACGTTCAAATCGTATTGAAACTAATGGTTTGCTTTTTTATATTTTACGTTTGAAACGATTCTAAGAAAAGGATAAAGTGAAATTGAAGCGACAAATTACTTCACAGCTAATCATTCAGAGAGTATACGACAAATGTTTAAATATTGTACAAATAGCAAGCAGTTTAGCTGTTAGAAAGGAGATTGTCTAAGCTTAAGAATTACTAAGGTTTTCAACAATGTTTACTACATGCAATTAGAGGCAATTTCTCTACGAAAACAGCTAAATGGATGTATCTAACTATGACAGAAGAAGTTCAAAGACAACTCCCAAAAAGACCATTTATTCGTGGAAAATTAAATCCACGCAAACAATGGGTACCAATCTGGGTGTGTCTATTACTAACTATATTAATAGCAATACCTATGTCACTAATATTGGCATTAATATTTACGGGTACTACAGAATTAGCTTATAATTTTGCTATGAACCTAGCAGTTTCAGCGCCAATTGCTTTTGTATCAGCATATGTTTTCTATACTTATTTGATTGGTCCCTTTGCAGAATGGGCAGTCAAATATGACTTCCAACATGAAATGCGTACAAAAACTCTCGGACAGATGTTGAAAGATGGGAAATTCTGGTTATATGGATTACTTGTTGATTTCTTGATCTGTATTTTTATAGCCCTACCAGTTTCTTTCGTGAAGGTGGCATGGTTAGGCATGCATTTCCAAGGACCTTGGGGCATAGAATTGATGAAAGCTTTTGGTTTAGCATATGCACTTGCCGTTGGTCTAGCACTAATTGGAATCATCATTACCATACAGATTCTTAAGTGGTGGTTATGGAAGCCACCCATGCCTGATGCTACTGCT
>JABLTI010000184.1 GCA_013166835.1 Promethearchaeati archaeon
TAAACATGGTCACTCATAGAATAAAATATAAAATTAGTGATAAAGAATTCGAAATTGAAGGAGACCAAGAATTCGTGGAAAAATGGTTTGAACAACTAAAGAAAGACCTTATGAAAGCCAAACCAGTCTTCTGATTTTTTCAGATATGATTATGTTAGGGTCTCTGGTGAGTCCTTTTCCTTCATCAGAGATTCTAACTATTTGAGTAGTTCTTTGCCACCGATCAGGATTTAGCCTTTCTTAAAGATAAATTTCAAAGAAATGAATTAGGGATTATGCTTTGAATCAAATTTTTAACCTCAGTAAAACGGAATTTACTGCTTACTTGGAGTGTCCTTTAAAGTTCTACTTGATGAAGCAACAGAACCAGTTTACTAAGGAAGGACCTCGAGGATTCCGTTCCTATCTTCACTATCCCTTTGCTGCTAGCAAGGGTATTTATTGGCATTACAAATTAAACAAGTTCTTACAAGAACATAAACAGGATTTTCTAGATTGTGCTTCCCCTCCTCCGATTACTATCTCTCAACCAATTTGTTGATAAAATTCAAAACAATCCCTAGTTTAGAACAATTAGATTAATTATAAGAAAGAATCATAAGTGTAAAAGCTCTTCATAATTTAGGAAGAAAATAGGAATGACAAGGAAATCATTCATATTTCCAATAAATTATAGTTTTTTATTAATTCTACTATTGCTTACAACTTTCCTATTTTGTTTTAATCAAACTGAATTAAGATTTTACTCTTCTCCTTTTCATACTTCTCACTCAAACAGTCACCTTTTAATCCCTACTGCTATAGAAGCCAATTATACCAAGATAAGCAGTTTTGATGATAATATCGATAATTTCATAGCTGAAGATATTGTTGTGGAAGGCAACTACCTCTTTGTAGCAGCAGGAGTTGAAGGATTAATTATTTTTGATATTCAGAATCCTTCCTCCCCAAAACTGATTAGTCAATTCTATGAAGGAGAATCAGTTGAAGGGCTTGATGTTGTGGGAGATATAGCTTATTTAACCGTTGATTCTGCGGGAATACAAATTATCAATATTTCCAATATATACAAACCAGAAATAATTGGTAATTTTGACCCTAATGTTGATGGCCTTCACAAAATCTATGTTGGGGGAGATTATGCGTATGTTGGCTATAATAATGAAGGTAGTCAAGGAGGGTTAATGATTTTTGACATTACCAGTAAAGCTCACCCATACTTGATTTCCCGACTGGAATTGCTCTTTATTGGTGGGATCGAAGAGCTCCTTGTTAAGGATAATATTGTATTAGTTGCTGGGTCAAGATCCTCTGCCTATTTTGATATTTCAGATAAATTCAATCCTGTGAAGCTTGATGTAACTCTGGGCTATACTGATATTCAGAATATGTTTCTTGACAACAACATTCTCTATGTTGCTGCTGATGTTTCTGGCGTTATCATATTTGACGTTACAAACTTCGAAGCTCCAGTCTATTTAACTAAATATCAAAATGGAAGTAATCCAATTGATGTGTTTGTTAAGAACGATGTTGCCTATGTTGTTTCCAAACTCTTGGGATTATTACTCTTAGATGTGAGTGATCCTTCGAATCCAACTTTTCTGAGCAATGACAATCGAGGAGACTTTAAGGGGGAAATCTGGATAGAAAACGAGTTTGCGTATGTCACTGAGTTGGATGAGTATCTGCAAGTCTATGATGTTTCTAATGTTCAGCAACCAGAGCTACTCTATAATATGTCTACCAGTGGGTTTTCAGAAGAAATTGCTGCTTATGGTGAATATGTTTTCATTGCAGACATGCTTGGAGGAGTAGAGATCATTAATGCAACAAATAAATTATTCCCGGAAAGAATTGCAGTTTTCTCAGAACCAAATGGGTGCATCAGTGATGTTGTGTATTGGAACGACACCTTGTTTCTCGCAGATGAAAAATATGGCTTGGTTATTGTAAATATTACAGATATGAGTTCTCCACAGAAGATCACTAATTGGACGAATGGTGGGTCACCAAGGAAAATTGCCTATGCTGACGGTTTTGTGTATCTGGGAGATTATCTTGAGGGCTTAGAAATCATCAATGTGACAGATGTGTTGAATCCTAACTTAGTTTATACTTATAGTGCTTCTGGGGTAACAGATGTTGTGTCAGAGAACAATATCACGTACATTAGCATTGAAGATTCAGGTTTCGATATTCTAAATGTTACAACAAAAACCGCTCCAATTGTCATGAAATCATATGTTGACACAGGAACAGCTAATAGTCTTACCATTGCGGGTAACCGGTTATACCTTGCAGACGGAGCAAATGGATTAGAAGTGTACGATATTACTAATAAAACCGATCCTGTAAAACTCAGTACAGGTCTAACACTTGATTTCGCGGAATCTATTTTCGTAAATAACAGTTATTTATTTATCGCAAGTGATTCGTATGGATTGATCATTGTTAAAGACAATGGAGGAAGCTTTGAGGTCGTTGGAGAATTTACTGAAACAGGAGAAACAAGAGCCATCCTCGTTCACCAGTCTCTCATTTATCTTGCAGATGGATATAAAAATTTCCAAATTATCGGGGTGGACACAGACAATGATGGCTTAGGAGACTTTGCAGAAGACTATTACGGAACTAACTCCTTGCTTAGTGATACTGATCAAGACGGGCTAAGTGATGCAGTAGAAGTTTTGTTATATCGAACAAATCCTTTATCGAGTGACACGGATTCTGATGGCATGAGTGATTATTTTGAAGTTATTTATGGGTTGAATCCGAAAGATGCAAGTGATGCTACTAGTGACGCTGATGAAGACGGACTTACGAATTTGGAGGAATTCCAGCATTCCACAAATCCCCGAGATTCAGACACGGATGATGATTTCCTCTCAGATGGAGATGAAGTCCATATTTATGGTACTGACCCAACGAACCCCGATACTGACGGGGATGGTTGGACTGACAGTTGGGAAATTTATTACTGGACGAATCCGTTAGATCCATTGGATTATCCCGATTTCGCAACTACTCCGCCCCTTACCGAACCACCACCCACTAAACCTTGGAGAGACAAGGAATTCAAATACTATTATCTGGCAATTCCTGTCGGGGTAATTGGGATAGCTGGTCTTGTGATATTCCTCGTAAATAAACTAAGGAAACCAGCCACGATATAAACACATAAAATAATGACAAATTTGTTTGAAGCTCAAATATGTATTTAATTAGAAAGTTTCAAGTTTAATTTATAGTTTCTACTCACAATTTAGCATTTCTTATAGAAAAAATTCAAAGAAATGAATTAGGGATTATGCATTGAAACAAATTTTCAACCTCAGTAAAACGGAGTTTGCTGCTTACTTGGAGTGTCCTTTAAAGTTCTACTTGATGAAGCAACAGAATCAGTTTACAAAGGAAGGACCTAGAGGAGAGCGTTCCTATCTTCACTATCCCTTTGCTGCTAGCAAGGGTATTTATTGGCACTATAAATTAAACGAGTTTTTAAGAGAACACAAACAAGACTTTCTTGACTGTGCTCCTCCACCACCAATTACTGTCTCTGAACCAATTTTCAAACTTTTCTGGGAGCACGAAGTGCATCGTTTAGCTGTTGATCCAAGTAATTGGTATCCCTTAGCCTTAGAGTTATATTGTTCCTCACAAACTACTCGAGGGATTATTGATCGTATTGAAGCTATTGATGACCAATCTTGTCGTGTTGTTGAGTACAAATCTAATCCTTCAAAGAGTGGTTTTCTCACTGAGGAGTTACTCTTTTATTCTTTCTTAGCTACAGTCTCCAAAGATTTTAATGAAAAAATCAAACGCACAGTCACTCAAGCTGGTTGTTATTTCTATTCTACCGGTGATTGGACTACCCAAGAAATTTCTCGAGATGATCTTCTCTCCTTTCGTGATTATCTAGCAGAGGTTCGGAAAGAGATGCTTACTGGCAACTGGGCTCCACGTCATGATTGTTCCTTGTTACAACAAGATTGTTCATATGCAGTTGTTTGTACTAAAATACCTGAAAAACTTCTCAAAGACCTCTAATTATCTCACTTATCCACATTTCTTGCTAATCCTATTGTCAGCAAGATGTTCTCCTCAATTTCTTTCGCCATGAATTCAATTAGCTCTTCTTCAGACACTGTACCTCCAAACTGCCCATAGGTATCATAGATATCTTTGAGAAAACCCATTGTTTCTTCTTCTGTAATCTGTCGCAAATTT
>JABLTI010000185.1 GCA_013166835.1 Promethearchaeati archaeon
AGATTTTCCAGCAAGTAACAATAGAGGATGAGGAAATAAAGGAGGCATGTTGGAATCACCACAAAGAAAATGGATTAAGTAATCCATTCCATCAATTAATACAATACTACGATGGTCTTGCGTCCTACATTAGTAGACGAAAACGATACAAAACTATTTATCGCTACGACAAAATGAACGGGAAAATAAACTTTCAACGATTAAGAAAAGAAATAGAGGATGTCCAACATTCAGCGTACAAACTCTACCAGTACATTTATCACTCAAAGGAATTAACCAGAATCATCGAATCCTTTGATTATGGGAAAAATCCGCTCAGAAACCATCTATTATTAATGGTAAACTTTGCGATAAACGACTATCTCAGCAAGAAATTAGTTATTACTAATGGTAAAATTAAAAGAAAGGAAGAAAAGAAAATCTCATCATCGGTAGCGAAGAGTGAGGAACACCACTTGAGTGTCAAAGATGCTGAGATGCATCAATTTCCGACCATGAGCAAAGCTGACTCGGAGAGGGCAACCACCTCGGGGAAGAGAAGGCTCGGAACATAGGCGGAAAGAACTAATAGGAAAAAAATTAGTAGGTTACTAACATCATCGCGTTCAACGTAAGATTCTTGAATAACTAACTTTGCTAAAACTTATTGTAGATTCAGAAACAGGTAATTATTATGACTCGAATAGCGATTGTAGAACGGGCGAAGTGCAATAAAAAGAAATGTGCTTTAGAATGTATCAAGTTCTGTCCTGTAAATAGAACTTCAGATGAACCCTGTATTTCTCTCGATGAAAAAACAGGGAAAGCGAAAATCATTGAATTGTTATGCACTGGATGTGGAATTTGCATAAGGAAATGCCCTCGAACCGCTATTCAAATAATCAATTTACCTGATGAACTTGAGACAGATTTAGTTCATCGTTATGGTAGAAATGGTTTCAAATTGTATCGTTTACCCAAACCAAAGCCAGGTCATGTTTTAGGGTTAATAGGACAAAATGGAGCTGGTAAATCAACTTCACTAAAGATATTATCAGGTCAGCTGAAACCCAACCTTGGGAATTGGGAAGAGCCACCAGAATGGGATGATATTATTGATAATTTCAAAGGCTCGGAACTTCAGAATTATTTTAGTGCTATGCAGAATAAGGATTTAAAGACAGCAATAAAACCACAAGAGATTAGTGGTTTACCCAAAATTACTAAGGGAGTAGTTAAAGACTTAATTGTAAAAGTCGATGAGAAGGGAATGGTGGATGAAGTCAAAGCTCTTCTTGGTCTTGAGAAGTTTTGGGAAAGGGAACTAAGTATTCTTAGTGGAGGAGAATTGCAGAGAGTTGCAATTGCTGCCACTATTGTTAAAGACGCAGACGTTTACTTGTTTGATGAACCTTCTAGTTTCTTAGATGTGAAGGAGAGAATTAATGCTGCTAATGCTATTCGAACACTCATCGCAGATGATAAATACGTCATAAACGTTGAGCATGATTTAGCAGTGTGTGATGCAATTAGTGATCAAATCAGTATGTATTATGGTTCTCCCGGGGGATATGGGATTGTTACTCATCCAAGAGGAGTAAGAGATGGCATTAACATTTTCCTAGAAGGATTCATTCCTGATGAAAACATGAGATTTCGTGATTATGCCATTAAGTTCAGTCGTACTCCTGCACCATCTGAAGGAGGAACTAGTCATAGGATTGCACTAAGATATGGTAAATTTGCTAAAGACTTCAATGGATTCTCATTCTTGGCTAGTCCAGGTATAATTCATTCTGCTGAAGTAATTGGGATAATTGGTCCTAATGGAATTGGAAAAACCACCTTCGCGAGAATATTAGCTGGTGATGAAGAACCTACTAAAGGTGAAGTGATAATTGAAGATAAT
The DNA here is from genome assembly GCA_013166835.1 of Promethearchaeati archaeon. Classification (GTDB taxonomy): domain Archaea; phylum Asgardarchaeota; class Heimdallarchaeia; order JABLTI01; family JABLTI01; genus JABLTI01. The sequence goes on from JABLTI010000185.1 coordinate 1,889, forward strand.
GTTACATCTTCTTCCAAGGAATCCTCTAATGATACAGAGAAAGAGGAGAAAGAAGAGAAAGGTGGAATTAAAATTGCCCATAAACCGCAATATATCACCCTTGATTTTGATGGTTCTGTTGAGGAATTCTTCCTCTCAATTAATAGTGCTTTACTAACAGATCCTTGGACAAGAGCTGAAATAATTCGTCCTTTGAATATTGAATCTTTGCTTGCTCGTGACATTAAGGATTTAAGTGGAGGAGAACTTCAAAAAATTGCCATCGCTGGAACTCTCGCTCAAAAATGTGACATGTATTTATTGGATGAGCCAAGTGCATTTCTTGATTCAGAAACCAGAATGGTGGTCGCAAAAATAATACAGAAAATTATTCGTTCAAGAACTCGTTCAGCTTTTGTTATAGATCATGACTTGATGTTTATTGATTATTTAAGTGATAATTTGATGGTTTTTGAAGGAGATCCTGGGACTATGGGGAAAGTAAAAGCCCCAACTAACCTCCGTCGAGGAATGAATCGCTTCTTAAAAGCTGTTGATATTACATTTAGAAGAGATAAGGTCAGTGGCAGACCTCGAGTAAATAAGAAGGAATCAAGATTAGATAGAGCTCAAAGAGATATTGGCGAATTCTATTATGTGCCGTCTACTCTGGAAAAAGAATGAAGCAATTACATAAAATCGAAAGTTTCTTCATCGACAGGATCTAAACCATAGATTCTTTCATGTGCCCATGAAAATGGTCTTACTTTCTTCTCCATTTCTTCAAGTAACCAATCCATAATTTTTTCGCCCACTTTTTCACCATAAATCTTTTTAGCGTTCCTCATAGTCTTTATTGTTTCATTATCATTTTTGATGAAATCAACAATTTTCACGATATTCTCTGGAGTTGAGGGAGGAACAAGTACATTTGATTTCGCGTCAAAAACCGATTCAGGACGATCAGTATTGAAGCGTAAAGTTAAGCATAAAACATCTTGAATCTCATTTAATTCTTCTTGAATGCTTCCGGAATCAGTTAATTCAGCAAAACACTTTCCGCTCTTCCAGAACTCGATAACTTGTCCATACTCACGCCATAAAGGTGTGAAAACAAAATTATCATATTTCTCATTTGCTTGCAATACTTTCTTTCGTAAATTAAAGAATTCTAGTGCTCTTTTGGTTGCAGTTAATTCAACCCATGTTATTGGAACACCATTTTTAACAAGATCAAGAACACCTTTCACAATTGCTTTGAATCTTTTAGAGGTAAGATTACCTCTCCTATGGACATCCACACGAATCCAATCATCGAATTTTTCCAAATCAGGATAATCATCAAAAGCAGATGTTTCGGGTTTTGGTACAAGCTCCATTGCATCTACAACAGAATTACCTACAACTCGTATAAATTGTTCAGGATAGCCTTCTCGTAAGAGATTTTCTTTGCTGGTTTCACAGGAAGCAAGAAGATAAGCAGCACCAGCTCCAGAAACAAAGGTATCCCATTGTTCCGGCCAAGGTTCAGCACGATTGAGCTCCCATTTTCCTTTCCATTGTTGTTCAATGAATTCTTTAACATCTGGAACTGTTTCCTTGAATAGATTCAAATTCTTGAATGAGATAGGATTCATACCTCTTATGCCCGCTTCATTTTGTGCAACACCAGAACGAGTTGCTAAGAACCAGGAAGCAGAAACTATAGCTGCTGTAAGAGTATCCCCATGAGGGATTGGTAATACCACTCTATCTGGATATTCTTTTCTCAACCATTTTCCTATTGCTCCTACTTTGTAAAAAATTTCTACAGATTTTTGCATCAAGTCGCCTTTTATTTGCAAGTCAATCAAGGGATTCATTTGGAACTCTTTAATGCCATACCCTAATAAATCATCAAAATGCTGCCCAGTTGTAGCACAAATTACTGGAATATTTTTCTTGTTAGCCCAATAGATAAGCGGGGCTTGTTTGTAGAAATCTGGTTTAGTTCCAATTGCAACCATCAAGACCCATTTATTTTTGTCGGATCCATCGATAACTTTTCTGATTTCCTTTTCATTAACTTTTGGAGGAATAAAATCTGGTTCGGGGTAATTGAAAGGTTTCATTAACGACACTTTTCCTTTTATTTAATATCTGAGATACAGTATAAAGTCCTTGCTTTAGTAATATAATTTTTGTTGATTTCTCACAAAGAAACACTTTTTCTAAGCATTTCAATATTGATTTTACCTGCTGAGAAAGTCTTTCCGGAATTAACATTGTTAATAGTTAATTTTGCAGGAGCAAATAATGCTGGATCAATCTTGTAGAAATCGCCTTGTACTTTTTTCACTACATCGAAAAATAATGAACCATA
>JABLTI010000071.1 GCA_013166835.1 Promethearchaeati archaeon
TTAAACTCTTCTATCCCTTTCTTTATTCTTTGAATACTACTAACAAAGTAATTTGGAAGTTTATTCGTTTCTAACATCGTATCAAGAATTAAGAGATATTTTAGCAAGTAACCAGAAATATAGGATAGATAGTGTGAAGCGTTTTCATCTGTTTCAATTAATTTCTTTATTTGTGGCTTTCTCTTGGAAGAAATTAGTACTAAATATCTAAATAAGATCTCAGGTTGAAGAACAATCGGTAGTAATGTTTCCATTCTTAGAGCATATTTCAAAATGAAACCTGAGAGCAAATATTTTGTTTCTATGGTCTTCACAGATTCAAAAGATTCTTTTACCAAATTATACGTTGGTGTATCCAATTTCTGCATATGTTTTTTTGTTTCTCGCCATTCACTTTTTTTGATTTTTATTTGCAAATTCTCGGTCCCTTTCTTCTTAACTATGAAATATTCTGTTGCAAAAAAAGCACCAATGATAAGCAGTAATCCTAATAATATTAAAGGCATAGCAACTGATTCCTCGGGAAAAATTTGGAATCTTTCAGCAATACCCAAGAAAATACTCATGAGGACAACTAGTGAACTAATAACAGATAGAGAGATAATATCATACTTTCTCTTTGTAGTATAAGCTTCAAATCTTATTATACGATCTTTGATTCTTCTTGTGAATTGTTCTTCGTCTACAGCCTGATTAATTAATGCGACAGCAATTGCTGCACTTCTCTTCAATTGTTCCTCAGTTGACATTTCAAAAATCTCGCTATCTGTTACTTAATTTAATAATCAATAACTACAAACAAGCTAATCTTAGCTATTTATGTCTTTTTTCTGAAGAATTGTAAAGATTCATAAAAGTAATTGTAAGATTTATTATAATTAGAGATGATATCTTTGTAGTGATGAAAATTGTCCAATAAGAAAACCTCTCAAGAAGCAGTACCAGAAAGCCCGCATAAAAGTAAAGCACTACTTTATCTTGCTTTTAGCCTTTCAGCAATCGGTGCAGCATTAATGGTTATACCAACTATTCTCATTTTCATGCCTTGGATAGAATTAAAATGGGAAAATCTTTTCCAATACCCCCACACATATTTCGTAATTGCTGGATTTGTTGTACTCACTATTGGTTTAATTCTACATAGAAAAATAACAACTCCTATGGATATGAAAAAAACCGAGGAACTTAGAAGCAGATTAGAATAATTTCTATTCTTTTTATTTTACTAGTTGGACAGCATATTTGTCCAGAATTTTCTTGAATTTCACATAGTCTCTATATTTAACTAATTCAAGTCTAGAACCATATTCTCGTAAATTTACTTCTTCCATTTTTTCCACTGCTTTGATTCTCTGTTTTGAATCAAATTTTTCTTGTGGTAGATGCATGTAGATTTTTTCTTTCTTCATATCGATTATTGAAAGTATTCCTTCATCAAGAATCAGCTGAGGATCTTCATATTCAATTAAACCGGCATCTCCATAACTAAAAGCCCGAATAATCTTTATTTTTACGATTTCATTTATTTTATCAAGAATTTCCAACATAGAGTCTTTTGTAATATCTAGCTCTTTTTTCCATTTCTTCACTTGCATATCTTTCAAGATTTTCTCTATGGTTAAATGATTATTCAAAACATACCGTTCTTGCTTCTCTTTTAAAATCAAGAAAACTGAACAGACTCGTCCGTGTTCTGCAATACGTGAATCCTTGGTATTAGAAGCTTTCACGTTAAAGGAGTAAATCAAATATCTAAGATTTGCGTTCTCAAAAATTGGCAAGGGTCCAACTAAAGGTAAACGTGTTTTTCTGTATCGTGCAATAGGACCTATATCCTCAAAGACTCCAATAACTATTCCATGAAATGCACTTGCTGGTTTTGCCTTTTTTTTCTTTGATTTCGGTTTTGCTTTAGTTGTAGTTGACATTTACTTTACCTTTTCATTATAAATTATTAATAGCTAAATCTTTTGAGAATTGAATACTATTAAACAATATTTCGGAATACACGTAAAAAAAGAACTAGTAATTAAAGTAATTTTCGACGAAAAGAATTTTCTCGTTTCAAAAAAGTTAAATCTGAAAAGGAACTTTTGGATTATATATCCGAATTGATTGTCCAATTTTGATTAATCAAGGAAAGGACAACAACTAAGGTATTAAATAACTAAAGAACAAAATTAGTTATTTAGATATACATCGTCGAAAATAAGAGGAGAAATGATATTTGTCTTCTGAGAACGAATACAAGAAATTACTTGTGATTGGAACATTAATTGGTTTACTAGGTTCATTAGCAATCATTGTTGGTATGATTCTAGATATTGTTGAAGGTACTATTGCGGTTCATGGATTGGCAATTCTTACTTTAGTTTTTGGTATTTTTATATCTTGTTTGATTACTTTTCTAGGAGCCTTGACCCCACATGGTCTTAATATAAATGATGAACGACCAAGTCTTTTTGCACTTTTATTATTTATATTTGCCCCTACAGTGATTTTTACTTCCTTTAACACTCCATTATATTTCCTATTGGATTATGGGAATGCCGTTTTAGGTTCGGGCTCAATTACAGCTAGCTTTTATATCGTCTTTATTGGAGTAGCTCTTTTACTTATTGCTTTTCTATTCCTAGCCTGGATCTTTCTATGGAAGAACAGATTGAGTTCAACCGGCGGATTAAATCTTGGAGGAACATCTGATATAGGATTTGTAAGAGTTTTACGAATAATTACCAGTTTTCTAACTATTCTAGCTGCTACAGGAATTATCCTCGGGATGATTTTACCAGCAACAGGAACAGCTCCAGCTGGATTATTAATGTACGAAAATGGTTTACAACTTGATCTAGCAGCGTTAACTTTCATTGTAATACTTGGTGGGATAGTTATTACTGCAATTATCATGTTACTTGGTAATTTTGGTATTCAGAAATTCCCAAATAGTGAATTACCTGTATTAGCATTACTATCTTTAGCAATCATTCTACCAGGATACGAACCACAAACAGCAACAACTTCGTTTTGGAGTTCACCAGTTCGAGCATTACTATCATATGGAAATAGTATATTTGGAGACCTAGAAATTTGGGGTTGGATATTGATCGTTGGGTTATTAGTATTAGTTTTAGCCTTCTTCTTAGGTATTCTATCATTCTTTTTAGGTAAAACAGCAACCTACATAGCACGACCTGCAAGAGAAGCAAGATCAGGAGGTTCTGGAGGATTAGAAGCTAGAAGAAAGAAAGGGAAATTCCCATCAAGTCCACCCTCTGCACCTGTAAGATCAGTAGAAGGATTACCACCAGCACCACTCTCTGGACCATCAACTGGAACACAACCAACCGTTACCTCAGCACCACCATCACCACCAAGCTTTATGCCTACAGCTCCACAAGGAGCATCAACATCAGCTCCATCCGGAGACTCTCCAACATGTCCATTCTGTGGTAAAGGATTAAGATTTATAGATGAATATTCTCGATGGTATTGCGACACCTGCTCACAATATGTGTAAAAAAAAAGGAAAGGAATAATTCCTTTCTATTTATTTTTTAAGCATCTAATTGGTCTTCTTCTGTTAATTTGAGTTCTTTCCCTATTTTGTATTCTTTCCCTTGGAACATATCTACTACTGGTTTGATATATTTTGGAATTGTTGCTACCACTATTCCAGTTACAATTAGGCCTAATATTAATCCATTATTTAGAAAGTGATTTATTGCCCAAGGTGGGAATATTGGAATAAAAAATGCTATAGGTAAGGTTAGCAGAAAACCGAAGAATTGTGATGGTCTCACATATTTTGTTATTACTGTTAGAACCGCATGAAAAGTCATATAAATAAATAGTATAAGTGGGTTTACTAAACATAAAATTCCAGCGGATGTCCCTAATCCCCTCCCACCTTTAAATTTCAAATAAATACTAAAATTGTGTCCAAGAACAACACAAGTTGCTACTAAAATATAAACTACAGCATCTAAGTCTGGGAAAGTCCATGGATCTACTGTTGTTCCAGTAAATGAATCATCAAATTCAATTAACATGACTGTTAAAACACACAAGAAGCCTTTTGCAAAATCCATGAATCCCGCGAGAAAACCAAAAGCAAAACCAGCAGTTATCATTGTATTCAAACCACCGACATTCTTCGTTCCTACTTCTCTCAAATCTTTTCCTGTTCTCCATTTTGCTACCAAAAATGAAAATGGAATTGAACCAATTAAATAAGCAATTATTGGACAAATTATTACCCAAATCCAAGACGGAACCATATTTATCACATGCGAATAAAACAATCTCTTTTCTTAAAGAAAATGAAGCTTTCTCCTTTTTGTATTTTCTGTACAAAAGATATACTTCCGATTACAGAATTGGTTATTCTTTGTAACTATTATGATGTACAAATACCTCTAATTCTTTTCTAACGGGTCTGTTTTCTTCTGTTTTAACTTGCTTTTCAGAGAGAAGACTCATATCCTCTCCTTTCTTTCCCACAATTATCAGAGTGATCACAGTCATATCTTCAGGTATTCCTAAAACACTCTTTATTTTGCTATGACTATATCCAGCAATGGGATGCATTACTAATCCGAGTTCTGTTCCCCGTAGAATCATATATGCTGTGGCCATTCCTGTATCAAATAAATAATACTCTCGGCTTTTTCCAATAACACAATCCAGTTCATTCTTGCTAAAAACAGCAATTATCATAGAAGCTTTTTTTGCCCACTCATTTGATTCTTTCAATACTTCAAAAGCTTCTTTAAGCATCTCTTCTTCATAAACAAAAACAAAATTCCATGGTTGGAAGTTAAAGCACGAAGCTGATAGTTGTGCATGACTAGCTAAATCTTGAATTAATTCTTTTGAGATTTCAATTTTTTCAAGAGCTCTGTAAGCTCGTCTTTTTTCAATAGTATCTTTTACTGAAATGTTTAATCCCTCATATAACTTATAATTTGATTTCAATATAATTGTTATTAAGAAAAAAATAGAAAAGATATTCTACTGAAAGTAGAACATTCGTCTAAATTAGATTTGTTTGATGGCTTTTATAGTGTCCTTTCTAAAGATCATCCATGATGTTAATGCTGCAGAACTGATTGCTGTGAAGAGCAATAATCCAAAAGCAAAGAAAATCTGTAAAGGCGGGACTGATAGATTTACAGGTGGAATTATATTATCGATCGTTAAAATTTCCATAAACATCCTTGCAGAGAAGATACCAATAAATAATCCCATTAGTGAACCAAATAATATAATGGTAGCGGCTTCTGTAGTAAATAATGAGAATAATTGTCTAGGTGACATTCCCATTGTTTTTAGCATTGCAATTTCCATTTCATTTTCTAGAACCTGTATCAGAATCATTAATGAAATAGCAGCTACTGTGACAATCATTGAGGAAATAAAAGAAGTATTTAGTGATCCATACAGCATTATGTTTCTTAAGCTACCTTCAAAGGATCCCATGAGATCTTCCGCGTTATCAACTGTTCTCCCTAATTCTGTTTCGATTGATTCAGCTACCTCTGTTATACTATAACCTTCTTTCACTTTTACTAACATATCTCCTCCTATATTGAAAGAACTATATGTCAATGCTGTCGTTAAATTATAGTTTCCTATTATTGTGAATCTGAAAACTGGATCTCCAGCGATTGGATATTCATTAAAGAATCTTGGGAAGAAATTGTATGTATCAACAACATCTATTGTATAGTTGATTCTTCCAAGTATATATTTTTCAACGTCTAAGGTAATTTGACTTCCAGTGTAACTTGCTATCTTATCCAGCTGTTGTTTTTGTATCAATACATCATTCTCATCTTGTAATTTTGAAAAAATACTTGAGGGTGTTGTTGTATCAAAATAATCTTTTTGGAAATATGTTATCGTAGCAAATTCTTCAGGATCTATACCTACAACCAAGTAGGAATACGTTAATTCTCCGTAAGTTATTATTTGACTTGTGATCTTGAGATAACTCCCAGCAGCAACTCCTTCGATTGCTAAAACCTGGTTCTTGATATCGTCATTTGAAACTTTCACGTTTCTAATTAAAATATCTGCACCTAATTGATAATATGCTTGTTCTTCATCATAATTTTGATACGATTGTGTTGTGGTCATTGAAGAGATAATTAGTGTAAAGGTTAATGAAATAAGCACAAGTGAGCGAATCACAGAACTTTTCCTTCTAAGACTCCTTTTTGCCGATAACCCAAGAATTCCTAGTTTAGGACGTTTCCAGCCTATTTTAGCAATAAAGTTAACGAAGAATGGATAAATCCTTGTTATTAACAAAATACTGCCAAGTATTAAACAAATAGGAGCTGTTGTGCCTAAGCCATATGCAAAGCTATATGCAGAGGTTCCTTTAATTTGCAACCTCACAATGAGCCAAAGAACAATTCCCACAACTATAAGGGCAACATCTATGAATGTTTTTTCCCAGAAAGGTTTCTTCTGTACTGTAGTCCCATATGCTTCTACAGTTGATATATTACTCATATCCCAGATATTTTTCGCATTAATCAAAAGGGACAGTATAAATGCAGCTGCTACGATCACATATAAAATAATCATATTTATAGTTGGGAAAACACTTGTTCCCCCGAAACTCAGAAATCCATTGCTTTTTATCATTAGCCAAGCAAAAGGATAACCAATAATTACACAAATAAGTAATGCTAAAACAGTAAATTCTACTGCTTGAAATATTAAAAGATTAAGAACTTCTCTTCTTGATGACCCTCTCTGCAACATACTAGAGATTTGTCTTTTTTGTCTTTTCTTCATGAGATTTGAAGAGTAACTAGTTAATGAGAGAGCCATTCCAATGATTGGTGTTGTGAATAATAATGCGAATAATTGAAAGATCAAGAATTCTTCATTGAAATCCAGAAGTTGATCTACTATCAAGTGTTCAACTGTGATTACAAATCCTTCTTTTTCAAATTCCCTTTGCATTGTTTGACTTAATACATTTATTTTAGATATTTCCCCCGCTACATTGAAAGCATCGATTTTTGTTAAATCAAAAGCAAATCTGCAAGTAAATCCTGCGTAACCTGAAAGATACTCAACACTTGTCACATACTCCATAACAGCGGTATGAGTTGTGAGTATAAATTGATCAGAAAAGTAATCATCAAGAGCTTCAAAATCGTCGGTGAGAGCTCCTTTGAAATTAGAGAAATCTTCGGAAGTAATTATTCCAGTTACATTTACATGCTCTCCAGCATCAGGGATACCCATTCTAACTGATAAATAGATATCACCACTAAGATCTAAGACTGGAACATAGAGAGAAAACCTCCCTAGATTTGTCAAATTAGTACTTTCAATGGTAGTTCTTTTTGTAACTACAATAACTTCGTCCTTCCTATGTGGAAGTGTTCCATTATACAAAATTGTTTCCAACGCTGAAAAATAATCAGCTGGTAATCCATATAAATTGAATTCCGGAATTAGTTGCTCTTCTCCAGCTGGATCACTAGAATCTACATAGAGCATGGTTCCTCTTTCAGAAAACCAATCCGTCCGCAGAATTCTATCTTGAATACCCAATTCATCAATAACACCTTGGGTTATATTATTAATCTTCGACAAGATAGTATCCTCCTCTCCATGTACGTTGAAGGAGCTTAAAGAGAGTGTAAATTGCTTGGTGGGTGTTTGCTTATTAAACTCAGTAAAAGCATCATATTGAAAACTATATGTGAAAATTAATCCTTCTGAAATCATTGCGAGACTTATACCTAATCCTAAGAACATTATTAGAGTATTTCGTCTGTTCAATAATAGCATTTTATAATAGAACTTCAACCGTTCAAGCATTTGCATTCGAATGTTCACCGATAAAGCAGTTTTAATTACTTGGCATTTATTGCTTTTACTATTAGTTATCTTTTTCTAAATCAAGAATTAAATGGAAATCAAGAATATGAATCTTACTGTAACTTCAAAGGGAAATTAATCTCAATAAAATGAGATATGTACTTGCTTATATTATTAAGAGCGACTAGATTTGTTTGATAGCTTTTATTGTGTCCTTTCTAAATATAGCATATGAAGTTAAAGCAGCAGCAATTATGGCTGTAATGAAGAGTATAGATATCGCTAGACCTAATTCCAATGGCGGGTATTTCATTTCAGTAGGTGGAATTATTGTTTCAAACGTTAATATTTCTGAAAACATACTAGCAGCTAAAATTCCAACCAGAGCACCTAAAACAGCACCAAAAATAACAATAGATAATGCTTCTGTTAAAAACATATTAAATAATTGTTTTGGAGATTGCCCGAGAACTTTTAGCATTATGATTTCTCTCTCATTTTCCGTAATCTGTAATAAAATCATTAGTATAATAGCTGAAATCGTGATAACTAATGAAGAAATAAATGAAGCATTCAATGAACCAAATAACATAGTGTTTCTTAAACTCCCTTCTGCAGTTCCCATTAAATCAACAGCATTCTCAACTGATCTGCCTAAATCATCTTCAATGGCTTCAGCTACTTCTACTATGTCATATCCTTCCTCTACCTTTACAATTAAGTCTCCACCAATACTATATTCTGCATAAGAAAAGATCTCCAAGTTTCTATAATTTCCAATGATATTGAATCTAAAAACTGGATCATTATCATCAGGAAACTCTGTAAAAAATCTTGGGAAATATTTGTACTCATTGACTACATCTAGTGTTCGATTAGTATTTCCAACAGCATATTTTTCATACCAAATAGTTACTTGATCCCCAGTGTATGATGCTATACTTCTAAGTTGATCTTTTTGCATTACGACATCATTATCATCTTTGATTGCAGCGAAGAAACTCTGAGGGTCGCTACCTCCGAGGTATTCTTTCTCAAAGAAAGCCGTAGCTGCAAATTCTTCTGGATCAATCCCTACAATAATGTAGGAATATGTTAATTGGCCAAAAGTAATTATTTGACTTGACATTCTCATATAGGCAGCTGATTGAACACCTTCTATTGCTAAGACTTGATTTTTCGTATCATTAGAATTTATACTTACACTACGTACTAGTATATCCGCACCAATCGCATACCGTGCTGATTCTTTGTCATGATTTTGATAAGATTGAATCGTCACAATGGATGCGAAAATTAAGGTAAATGTCAAAGTAATTAGTATTAATGATCTTGTAGTATCTTCTCTTCTTCTTGAACTACGTTTTGTGGCTAAGCCAATTACCCCAAATCGATTAGATTTCCAAGTCTTCTTCGAAATCCAATTAACTAGTCGCGGATAAACCCGTGTCGCTAGTAATATACTACCAAGTATTAATAGAACTGGTGCCGTTGTACCAAAACCATATGCAAAGGAGTAAGCAGACGTTCCTCTTAGCTGTGTACGGACTATAATCCAAAGCAAAATTCCTAATATTATTAATACAACATCAAGGTAGAGTTTTTCCCACATTGGTTTCTTAACTTGATGTTCAACATATGCTTCCTGGGTTGTTATTTGACTCATATCATAGACGTTTTTAGCATTTACAATGATTGATAAAACTAATCCTACTCCAATAATAATATACAGAATTATCATGTTTAAACTTGGATAAACACTTGTTCCTGCAAAATTCAGAAATCCCATACTTTTATTCATCAACCAAGTAAAACCATAACCCATGATAAAAGAAATTAGTAGCGCAGTTAACGTAAGCTCTATCACCTGCATTACTAATATGAAAACAACTTCTTTTTGTGATGATCCTCTTTGTAACATACTGGATACTTGTCTTTTCTGTCTTCTTTTCATCAAGTTTGCAGAATAACTAGTTAAGGACAAAGCCATGCCAACAATTGGGGTAATAAATAAAAGACCAAATAATTGGAAGATAATAAATTCACGATAGAAGTTTTCTAAATCATGAACTAAATCAGCATAAATGTGTAAAGTTATCCCTTCACTTTCAAATTCTCGAGTTAATTCTTGACTAAATGCTTGTAATTTAGCAATTTCTTTGGCCAAATTGAAGGAATCGATTTTGTCTAGATTGAAAGCTATTCTGCCAATTGGTTGAGCATAACCAGGAAAATAATCGAGTAAAGATATAAAATTCGCAACATTTGTGTAGCTAGTTATAAGAAATTCTTCACTAAAGTACTCTGTCATAGAATCAAAATCATCTTCAAGTATTCCTTTAGCATTACTAAAAACATCTTTAGTTATTAGGCCAGAGATATTGAATTCTCTTCCACCTGCAGGAACACCCAATTCAATTACTGAATCATAACTCATTGGAAAAATGGGAGTCCAACCAATAAAAGATCCCATACTACTCAGATTAGTTGCTTCAATAGTAGATCTTTCAAAGACACCTATGACTTGACCAACTTGGTGTGGTATGGATCCGTTATAGATCATATCACTTAATGCACTAAAATAATCTGAAGGTACACCGTACATATGAATTTCCGGTAGAATCATTCGATTTCCAGCCGTTGTGTTCACAGCCAGAAAGAAACCACGATCCAAATAATAATCTACTTTTAAAATTCTATCAGAGAGCTCTGCATTTTCAATAGCTCTTTCAGATATTTCTTGTAATTTTGGAATTGACCCCTCTACTTCTCCACGTATATCATAAGATGAAATACTCACTGTGAACTGCTGGGAAGGTACACCATTATAAAAGCCCTCAAAAGCTCCAAATTGAAAACTGTACATAAACATTAAGCTTTCGGCTATTAATGCTAGACTTATGCCTAGACCTAGAAACATGGCAATAGTGGATCGTCTATTTAGAAAAATCATTTTGTAGTATAGTTTTATTTTCTCCATGAATCCAACCATGTAACCAACTACCAGTTTTTATACAATTACTTTCAAAGATAACACTTTCTGAAACTAATTAAGGATTATCATAAGTTAAGTTATTGAGCATTCTCTGGTCAGATTTATCAATAATTCTTTTTATAACTGACCACTTGTAAAAGAACATGAATATTAATTAAGAGAAATAGTAATTGAACTTTGAAATTACTTGGAAATGATGTGAAAAAATGAAAGACGTTATTCTAAAAGGCATTGAATACGGAAAGAAACTCAATGCTGACTTTATAGATGTTCGTTACCAAAACAAGTATGTAGCGAATTACCAATCCCAAGATGGAGAGCTTACAGTTAATACTGGTTCTCGAAGAGGGTTGTGTACTCGTGTTTTATACAACGGTGCTTTAGGTTTTGCTTCAACAACTTCTATTGAACTGAAAGATTTGAAGACAATTATTGAACAAGCAACGAAATTAGCTAAGGGTGCCGCTGAATCTAAAAAAGAAAAAATTACCTTTGCAGAAGTGAAATCACATACTGATAAAGCAATATCTCCAAGGATTAAATCGTTGGAAGATATTTCTGTGGAACAAAAAATCAATATGATTAAGGAAGCAGAAAAGGTATACAAAGACTATGAAAACATCAAAAGTTATACACTTGGTTATGATGAAATTATTGATCATAGAATTGTTGGTAATAATGAAGGAACATTAATTGAGCAAGCAACAATGATTCCTACAGTAAGAGCGGCAGCTATTGCTTCAAGGGAAACAAAGATTGCCCCTTACCAAGAAGCTTGGAGTAAGGCTAAGGGATTTGAGTTACTTGATGAACACCCACTTTCTGAACTAGCAAAATTTGCTTCTGAAATGGCTTTGAAGAATTTAGAAGCTAGTTTACCACCTGGTGGATCAACTAATGTTGTAATTGATCATACAAGTGTTGGAATCATTGCACACGAAGCAGTAGGTCATTGTTCCGAAGCTGATCTTGTTGAAGCTGGAAGTTTTCTGAAGGGTAAAATCGGTCAAAAGGTTTGCTCTGAACTCGTAACAATGATTGATGAACCTGTTTTAGACGATGGCAGCGGTTGGCTAATGTATGATGACGAAGGTACTAAGGGTAGAAAAGTCGAGATCATAAAAGAAGGAGTCCTAAATGAATTCTTGAACAATCGTATGTATGCCGCGAAAATGGACATGAAACCTACTGGCAATGCTCGTGCTTTCAATTTCAATGATGAACCTTTAGTTCGAATGAGGAATACCTACATTGCTCCAGGAGACATGACTGAAGAAGAATTAATCGAAGTTGTAAAAGATGGATTGTTCGTTACAGGAATGATGAATGGTTCTGCAGATACTTCAGGCGAATTTATGGTAGGAACTGGTCAAGCCATTGAAATTAAAAATGGAAAATTAACAGAAAAAGTTTTTGTAGGTCCCACAATGACAGGGAACGCTTTTGAAGTTCTTTCATCAACAATGGGTATTGGTAAGGAACTTAAACTTAACATTGGCACAGGATTCTGTGGTAAAGAACAAGCAGCAAAGGTTGATGCAGGTGGAGGACTACTTGCATGTAAAGTAATTCTAGGAGGAAACTAAATGTTCGATGATGCTTTGAATATTGGAGATAAAATACTAAAAAATTGTTCAAAGAAAGGCATGGATTCCGTAGAAATATACTTTGCCTATAGCAATCAAAAACAAGTTTTATTGAACGGAATTAGTATTGGTACACAAAGAGCCAAAGAAGAGCTTGGTGTAGGGATTAGAATAATCCATGAAGGCTCTGAGGGTTTCTCATATACAAATATAATCACACCGGATGCATTGCAAAAAGCAGCTGATGAAGCATTTGTAGTCGCCAAGCTTTCTCCGAAAATTGAAGGACTTGGTTTTGCAGAGAAACAGAATATTAAATCACTTGAAGGAATTTACAATGAGAAATTGGCAAATCTTGATGTAGATGCTATCATAACAGATGGTTTAGATTTCATAAAGGGATTCACAAGTGTAGATTCTCGAATAAAAACTACCTTAAGTAGCATCACCTTGAGTACCTCAGGTGTAGCAATTCAAAATTCAAATGGTGTGAATGTTAACAGAAAAAATGTAAATTACCAAGCAGATTTAATAGCAATCGCAAGTGATAAGGAAAAAGCTGGTGCTTTTACATTTGAAACTATTTTCTCAAGAAAACATGATGCTAATTTCACAGAAGTTGGTGAAAGACTTGGTCAAAGAGCAATTGATGGTTTAAATCAAGAACTCTTGAAAGAATTCGAAGGGCCAGTTATTTTTAGATCAGATGCAATGATGAATCCAGTAGGACTTGTTCTAGCTTTAACTGTTTCCGCTGATTGGCGTCAAAGAGGAACTTCATTTTGGAAGGATCGTTTAGCAGATAAAGTTGCAGATGAAAGACTACAATTAGTCGATAAACCATTTGATATCTCTGGTGGTGGAGGAGTCAAATCATTTGATGCTGAAGGCAACCCAACCAAAGATATTGAAATTATAAAAGATGGTGTTTTACAAACTTTCTTACACAATCAACAAACTGCAAATAAAGAAAAATTAGAACCAACAGGTAATGCCACTCGAACTTTGGGTGGTGGCACCTCATTTACTCAAAAACCAGCATTAATGTTACCTAATTCACCATGGATCCTCGCTGGTGACATGACTGAAGATGAGATGATAGCTGATACCAAGAAAGGACTTATTGTACACAATTATACAGGAACTGTTCGTTATCAGAATGGACTTTTCTCTGGTGTAGCAAAAGGTGCTTATCTTATTGAGGATGGAGAAATAACTGTTCCTGTAACTGGAATATCAATTTCTGGCAATGTCTTTGATTTAGTCAATAATATCAGTGGAATTGGCAAGGAATATCATTTAGCAAATGGTTATCTAACTACTCCAATGATGAAATTTAATGGGATTAAAGTTTCAACCAAATAGATTCTTTTCCCATTCTTCTTTCTTTTTTATTCTTCCCATGTATATGTGTGATTGCAGTATACATTGCCCTGCATGAGAGTTTTTGTTCTAGTTAATTTTACTTTTGGATGATATATTCCTGCCATTGCATAATCCGGTTTACAATAGAATCGATATCCTTGCTCTGTTTCATCTAAATCTTTGAAAACTTTAGCCCAAAGACATTCTGTAATCTTAAATTCAAGTTTCTTTTCTGAATCTTCAATTATTGTAAATGTTGCTGTATTCTTCATCATATTAGAATTCATTTGTTTTTTGAAGAATGCTTTAAAATCAGCAAAATTATTAATATCTTCTGAGTGTATTACCATCTGCTTCGCAGACTCAATTGATTTTTTTTCAGACAATTTCTCAACAATTTCAAATGCTTTTTCCTTACCAACAATAGGTACAAATGCATTTGTAATATCAACTTGTGTTTCAAATCTCATTCTAAATGCCTGTTCAAAAGTTATGTCCATTTTCTTCTTGAATTTCTCTGGTGCTTTATCGCTCATTTTTCATCAAGAAGAGAAAAGTTGTTTTAGGGTATTTAAAGTTTCGAAATTTTCCAGCAAATCTCGCGACGAAAAACTAAATAAATGAAGTGAATCTAATTTTATATCCTCATTCATTTTTAGAGGATAGTCAAATGGTTATTGTTGGGGCATTTATTCTTCCACACGGATCAATGGTTCTAGATCCAAAGAAAAAGGGGCTTCCAAAAGAAGCAAAAGATCTTCACAAAGCAATGGTTGATGCAACTCAAGCTATTGAGAAACTAAAACCTGATTTAATTTTCATGACGTCTCCCCATGGTATTGCTTTATCAAATGATTTTGGTATTTGTTTGAATAAAGGAGCTATCGCTTCCGCTGAGTGGGAGAATGAGTATCAGGATTATACTGTTAAAATTAAAATTGATCAGGAGATTTCGAATAAATTACTTGATTATCTTCTAGAAAAAGAAACAGCTGTAACTGGAATAGCTGCATACACTCCAGGAGTTGATGTAAATCTTAGATGGGGCGATGCAGTACCATTGTGGTTTCTCAGGAATCTCTCATCAAAACCCAAATATGTTCTTCTTTCACAACCTTTGCGTAGACATGATCAAACTGAAGAATTGATTCCGGAAACATTATGCTTAGGCAATGATCTTCGCATTTTCTTTGAAAAATTGGAGAAAAAGGTTGTTATTATCATAAGTGCTGATATGGGGCACACTCATGATAAGAACGGTCCTTACGGGTTCTCTGAAGATGCAGCTCCTTTTGACGCTCTTATGGAAGAATGGGCAGGATCTCTGGATTCCAAATTACTTGTAAAGAAAGCAGTGCCAAAATTAGGTGAAGCTCTTTGTTGTGGATACATAGGTTTTGTTATGCTTCAAGGTATGCTTGAGAAGAAGAAATTGATACCTGAAGTAACGAGCAGATCTGCTCCTACGTACTATGGAATGATGGTAGCAAAATATCTTTAAATTAAATGCGTCTTCTTGTTGGAGAGGCATATCCTTTTCTATATATTTTCATTTCATGTTTAATATTCACTTTTCTCATTATTTCCGAATAATTTGGATCAGGTAATGATTTAAGTTTATCAATAATCTGCTTTGTAATATCTAAAACTGGATCGATTTCTAACAATTGCTTAGCTTGTTCTACGTATTTATCATTTGATTTATCATCAATTGTTTCAATAATACTGCATATGAGATGAGCTTTGTCATCTACTTCATCACTAAATAGAATTGAAGTAAATTGAGCAGAAAGTCTTGTATCGCCTTTTTTGAGCAATTGAGGATTCATAATCAGTAAATTAGACAAAATTTCGTAATATTGATTTGTATCATCACCTATGATTTCTGCACATGCTATCTCGAGTTGTGTTTTTTCCTTCAACTAATAGCCCCCTGTTAAAATTAATAACTGTATATTATCTACGCAACTAGTTATATAAAATGTAATAAATTATTAACTTATTCTATCGGAATTTCAGCTTTTCTAAGTAGTATTACTTTAATATTCTCTAGTAATATGTAAAATATGACATCGAATAATATCTTCAATAAAAGAAGATATACATTTCAGACTCTCTTCAAAGATATCAAACAATTAATAGCTAATTTCTCCCAAGTGAAGGAAACTTTATCAAGTAATCGAATCAGCAGAGATTTTTCTGAGCGTATCATGTTATCTGTAACTTCTATCCACAATTGTATCTATTGTACCTATGGACATACCGGTTCCGCACTTAAGAGTGGAGCTCTGGAATTTGAGATTGTTTCAATTTTAGATAATTCACT
>JABLTI010000012.1 GCA_013166835.1 Promethearchaeati archaeon
TGATTTAGCGTTTTAATCGTCTGATAAGAATAATGGAAATACCAACGAAACCTATGGTTGCAAAGACTACCAGCATTTCTATACCAATTGATGGAGTAGTAGTAGTTATCGTAGGAAAGTCTAATGGGTCAGTGGGATCATGTCCTCGGTCTAACTCAGTTGAATCGAGCCAGCCATCATTATCGGTATCAGGATCTGTTGGATCTATCGCATAGAAATTTGGTGCAGTGATAAGTTGAGTATATTCCTCTAAATTACTTAGACCATCCAAATCATTATCATTGTAAGCATCTGCACCGTATGTGGGATTCAAGTTATAATACGCTTCCCAACCATCAGGCATACCATCGTTGTCGGTGTCGGCATCGAATGGATCAGTATTCCAGAGGTATTCTTCATAGTTAGATAGGTCATCATCATCTGGATCGTCATTTTCATCATCAGCAACTAATGGATTAAGACCCCAGAGAATTTCATAATCATCTGGAATGTAATCACCATCTGTATCAACCAGAATTGGACTTGTTCCATAAATTAAGACTTCATCACCATCTGATAGACCATCGCCATCTGTGTCTGGATTAAATGGATCTGAACCATAGAGAAATTCCATTGAAGCATTAAGACCATCAGAATCATCGTCAGTCGAAGCATCTGGAACTAAAGGATTAAATCCATATTGGACTTCCCAACCATCCCATAAAATATCAAAATCAGTATCAGGATTAGTGGCGTTTAATCCTAAATCTAATTGCCCTGGAATATATCCGGTACTATTCGCAGCAGGATTTGTTGGGGCATAATAACCAAAAATTTCACCATAGTCATCAAGTTCATCATCATCTGTATCGCTTTTTGCTGGATGCGTGAAATAAGTATTAACTTCATCTTCATCGCTTATATTGTCATCATCTGTATCTAAATTATTGGGATCTGATCCCCAGAAATAAACTTCTAGCCCATCAATTATTGTATCATCGTCAGAATCAATATCCAAAAGATTTCCGAAGGTATCTCCATCGAAATCAAATAATGGATTGATATCTCTATCCAGCCAATAATCGACTTCATCGCCATCGAGTATTCCATCTGCATCTGTGTCAGCAATATTTGGATCTGTTGTCCAAATATTATTTTCTTCAAAATCCGCTAATCGATCATAGTCGGTGTCTTTCCCAATCACTTCAAATGAATCCAAGTCATCAGCTACATAGAGAATATTGTCATAAACCATTAGATTTACTGATGATCCACCATCATTGAAATAACCATAACCACCCAAAGCTGAAGGATCACTTGCTTCAATTATGAAGACACCATCTTCTTTAGCTGTAACATAAAGATCATCACCGTTATAAACGACTTTTGTTACATTATGAGTTCCTACTAATTTGCTATCTAGTGATGTTATAGAGTTTATATCAGATATATTGTATAGTTGTACTCCATTTGTAAATTCAGCAATTGATAAGACTGAATTGTTCACATCAATACCATTTGCACTAACAGTAACAGCATGTGTTGAATGAATGCTTAATGCTGCTGGATTACTGATATCTACTATAGAGTAACCATTTGATCCCATGGTAACAAAAGCATAATTACTATTTATCGATACATCTAAGAGACCATTTACTATTCCAGCATTATCCAATTGTACTGGAGCAGTGGGTATTGTCACATTTATAGTTAGAAAATCATCGCTTTCTGTAGCAAGATAAACTATATTATCAGCGAATTCCAAAGCTTTTGCTTTCCCAACAGCTAAGGTTGCTAAACTTGTTGGATTACTTGTGTCTGAAATATCTATTACTTCTAATCCTTCACTTGTCGCACAATAAGCAAGAGTATTATTTATAATTGACTCATAATATGAAACTCCTTCTTGGTCATATTTTGAGATAATAGTTGGATCTGTAATATCAGACAAATTAATCAGATCAAAACCAATTAAACCGTTTGAGAGTATTCCTATTTCATCGAAGACATAAGTTGAACTCGGTTCTCCGGCAAATATTACCTCTGATTCTAGAATTGGAGGATCAGGATGTTGCGAATCGAAAATTTTCAAATCGAAACTATTCGCAAGATAAATTGTATTTCCATCAATTTTCATATCATTTGCAGAACCTGGCTCATTTGCTATTCGCCAATTTCGGGTTATATCAGATAAGTTATTGAGATCCAACGAGTACAAGTATCCGTCATCTCCTGTGGAAAGATATCCTTTTCTACCTATATCCCATTCAAAGAATTCAGCATACTCATAGATACCTACATCATAGGATCCTAAAAGAGTGATATTGGTTTGATCAGTATAATTGTAAATTTTCAAACCACTAGCTCCTTCAGCAACATACAAATATGGCCAACTGAAGTCACCATTACGAGCATCTGATGAAACATCAGATAGGATAGTAATCAATGATGGATTCAAAGGAGTTGTTATATCAATCGCAGCAATACCTTCATCCCCTGCCATAAGAAAGGCAATATTGTTTAGAGGATCAGCAACTACTCCGATAATCTCATCTAATCCGAAATCATCTGTTTTAATCCTAGTAAAGTTTCTATCATTATATCTGAAGTTAAAAATCTCAAGTCCACCAGTTCCATCAGCTACATATAAGAAATCATAACCCATGAACTCTAAATCATAAGCTTCTCCGCCATCATCGTGTGTGGCTACGCTTTCTATATCATCCCAATCACTCACATCTATGATTTCAAGACCGTTTTCATATGAAGCAAGATAAACTAAACCTGCATGTACTGCTGCATCATAGACTGTCCCACCACTATAATAACTGCCTAAAACCTCTGGGTTCTGGGAATCAGACACATCTATGAATGTAACTCCACCGCCTAAACCTGATACAATTAGTACATCATCTTCGCCAGATAAAGAGTTTACAGTTTCGATTCTATAGGCATTTCCAAAATCAACATCCAAAACACCCATTTTGGTTAAACCATTTGATGTTGCCTCTAATTCTAAATAATGATTCCAAAGTTCTTCTCTTTTCTGTATTTCTACAAGAGAATCATCTTGTCCTTCGATTTTATCCCTTATTGGAACTCCTTTATTCACTGCGATAAAGGATACTGATAACAACATTAACATTACAACACTTAATACAATGAAAAAGCTCTTGTTTCGCTTCATATTTTTCACCAGTTTCATTGATATAATCTTAGATTGGATTTCGGTCTCTTCTTATACTTTATTGACTGAAAGGTTTTCAGTTGATAAACTTTTCTTATTCTCTTTCAATCTCATTTTTCTTTTTAAGTATTTATTCCATGTAATTAATAACGTCTATATATTCTTCTTCTTATTATCTTTTTTTCAGTCTCTGATATTCGCTTTGAAACTATAAAAACAATGAAATTCTTACTTTTCACTTAAAACGAGGGAAAATTTCATTTTCTATTAATGAATTCTTTAAGTGAAGAATTATGAGCTCAGAAACTAGAATCTATTTGCATGAGTTAAGGTTTGATCTTTATTATTCTCTTGAGGAATCGCCAGTAGAAGAAGTTGAAAAAGTGTTAGGATTACTTGAGAAAGTAAAACAATCTAAAAAGATCAAGTTCAATAAAATTACAAACATCACTGAAAATAAATATAAGAAGCTTAAACGAGAAATTAGTGCTGCTGCTGGTCCTGGGAAATTCAAAATTGTTAGTGGAGGAGGAGCTGCACTTGCAATTTCCAAATCTAAAAAGCTGAATTTCAAACAAGGACCTATTTTAGTCATTCTCTATAAAGATGAAATCATACGAGTTTGTCCATATGGAGAACAAGGCGTGAAAGGAAGTAGAATTAGCCCTTTTGATTTTTTAACAGAGATCATAAATAGCAAAACAGATTTTTTCTCTGATTTGGATGAAAAATCATTTACCGAACAAAATCTTCGTAATTTAATTATTAGAAAACCTTCACTTTTAGGTGAAGAATTGGAGTATCTCGAGGTAGAAGTGAGTTTAGATTCTGCGATAATAGATTTGGTTTTAATTGATAAAAATATGAATCATTTATTATTAGAAATAAAACTCGATGCGAAAGATAGAACTATTGGTCAAGTAACTCGATATAATATTGTTGATTATGCTAAAAAGAAAGGAATAGAACCCGAGAATGTACGTAAAGGCATAGTGACCCTAAGTTATACTGGTCAAATTGCTAAAGCATGTAAAGAAAATAAGATTGAACTTTTTATTGTTAAATTTGAAAACATTGGATATATCTCCAAATAGAAATTAAATGTAAGACAAAATTTTTCAAGCTGATGTGTAATTTAATATATTATAATTTCCAGCGATAATTCAATAAATATAGTATTACATAATGGCAGGATTCAATAATGGTTGAAACAGGGATAGAGAAGTTTGAAAATGCTTTGAAATGCACTAAAAATGGTGACTACCAAAAAGCATGTACACTTTATGATGATCTTATACAATCCTCGGTTTCAGTTTATAGTATTGTTTCTCAAGGTATTTTTAAGATAAGTGAATGGGAGTATTTACAAGACATTTCCGATTGTGAAAAGAAAGTCAATACAGATGAACCAAATTTCAATGCTTATATGGCTTTAGCGCTATTATTCAAAATTGCTGGGAATAAAGAACGAAGAAATATGTTTGTTCAGAAAGCTTTGAAGATCAATAGTAATAATGCTCGTGTTTGGCGAGAATATGGGGAGTCAGAATTTCATTTAGGAAATATAAGACAATCTCTTTTACATTTCCAGGAAGCAGTAAATCTTGATGCTGTCGATTGTATCTCATATGAAGGCATTGGTTTATGCTTTTATTACTTAGATGAACCAATTAAAGCTATTACCCCACTAAAGAAATCCCTGTCTCTTTTTCCAAATAATCATATTGTAATGAATCATTTATCTTTTATTTTATCTGAGCTGGGAGAATTATGTGAAGCTGAAAATTTAATTAACAAAGCTCTGAAGTTTGAAGCGAATAATAATGTATATCTTGATACTTATGCTTGCGTTCTATTTTTGAAAGAAAAATACCAAGAATCACTAAAGATTTTCGAGAAGATTCTTGTTAACAAACCAAAAGAATGGGAAGTTTCTTGGGATATCTTATCCCATCTTTATGAAATTCTAGGTTTGCATGTGAAAGCAAAACAAATCGAAGAAAAACTTTACCTTTGATTAATTGTATTTCTAAAAAACAAATGCTTTATCGCATTGCACCATAAGCTTTATTGCATTATGTAAATGAATCAATTCTATTCCATCTATAATATCTTCCTCTTTTAGACCTGTTAATGCTAAGGAGCTTCTACAAGTCATAACATGTCCACCAAAAGAAATTATCCCTTCTATTAATTCATGGGGAGTAAAACTTACATCATCTTCATCGGGTGATATTTGTTCTCCTATTTTCGAAGATGATTTATCTTTTTGACTAAACTGATCCAAAGTTTTTTGCGTCATATCTTCAGGATTGGTTGCTAGCCAAATTGCTTCTTCTGTTAAAAGAACATGAACTTCGTACTCTTCCATCAAAAGTGTTAGACCAATTCTTAAACCAGCATTGATACTGTTTCGATGAATTCCTTCCTTTGGGGAATTGGCAAATAATAGAAAGTACTTTGCTGGAAAGTTAGTTGACATAGGAAACACAACAAGTTAAGTCTTAACAAAGAAAAAACAGCAATACCATTTAAAAATCATTCTGGAAAATGCAAAATTGGTTTAAACAAACTCAACACTTTAATTGGAAATTAAAACCAAAGCACTCGATCGAATTAAAGTATATAAGAACATGTTTATATTTCAGAATAAGTTAATTTATTTGAAATTTAAAGAACAAGGGGAAATAATGACATTTGTCTTTTGTATCTGATAGAAAAAAACAGTTAATGAGAATATTAATTGCAGGTTCAGCATTAATTCCAGTGTATGTTATTTACATCACTTTTGCTTCTAAACCATTACCTGTTGGTATATTCACATTTGTATATTCCATTTTTATTGTTATAACTTGGTTCTTATTCTACTTCGATTTCTTCATAAAGAAACCAACATTCAATGGCACCACATCAAACGGAAATCCAAGTAAGTAAGAAAATATACAAAATTTCGAATAGAAACACGCTTTTTACTAATATTTTATTTGTGAATATCAAATTTAAATTAGGTTAAACTGAGTTATCCAAAGATTAAAAATAAACAGACAAATTTATGAATTACTTGTGAATGGTAAGTGTTGAATGAGGTGTAGATAATCTCTCAAGGAAATACCAAAACCAATGCAAACAATAATCAACTTTCTAAATTGCAATTGGATATTAGAGAAATTCCAGATTCTCACATAAAATGGTTATTTCAACAAGTTTTTAGAAAACCAGCTATTGCCATCACAATTATTATTGGAACCATAGTGTCAATAGCCATAACTATGGCTAGACCATTTCTAACTGGACTCTTATTTGACTTATTATGGTCAAAATACGAACAAATACCAACTACACCTGTTGTAGATTTCTTATCATTAATTATAGTTGATTATGAGGCACTCTGGTTAATTTTTGGGATTTTTCTAACCGGAATTGTAGGTTTCGTAGTTAACGTAATTATTGGAATATTAAATGAATACCTTGCACAACATACTGAAAAATCAATTAGAGAGGATTTCTACGCTTCTGTGCAAAGTAAATCGATGGCTTTCCATGATACTACTAAAGTTGGGGAGCTAATGTCCCAAGCAACTTTTGATGTTAGAATAATTAATGCAACTATATCACCAGGAATACGAATGATAACTCAGGCAATAGTTACAGCTGGTGTTGCTTTTGGAATGTTATTTTGGTACAAATGGGAAGTTGGTCTTATGGTTATAGCATTTATTCCGTTTTACATTTGGACACTTCGTAGATATGCTAGAAATATGGCCCCTTTAACACAAAAAGTTCAAACACAATTTGGTATTTGCAATGCTCATTTACAAGAAAATGTTTCTGGTATTAGAGTAGTTCGAGCTTTTACAGCGGAAAGACATGAAGCTAAGAGATTTCAAAAAGAAGTAGATACATTAAGAGATGATATAATAGATCGTGGTGTGCAACAAGCACGATACTTCCCACCTTTAATTCTCTCTCTTTCAATAACTGCTGCAATAGGATTGAGTATCTGGTTTATTACACAAGGAATGATGACCGGCGGTGAAGCAATAATAATTAATGGAGCATTAATGCAGTTATATAATCCAACCTATATGATCTCCTGGGTATTATTCTTAACTCATATGGGAATTGCTGGAGCGAAAAGAATTACTGGAACAATGAAAGAAGAAGAAATCATAATAGAGAAACCCGAAGCAGTCAAATTAGAAAATGTGAAAGGCGTTATTGAATACAAAGATGTAGATTTCAGCTATCATAAGCTAAGAGATAAAAAAGTCACGAGTAAAAAGGACAAAACAGAGACTATTGAACCAGAAAAACCTGAAATAATAATTCGAGATACTTTGGAAAGTATTAACTTTATAACACAACCAGGAGATATTGTGGCAATTCTTGGACCAACAGGTTGTGGGAAATCAACTATTACAAAATTATTAGCCAGAATGTATGATGTTGATTCCGGAGAGATTTTAATTGATGGTCATAACATTCAAGATCTTACTCTCGAGTCATTAAGGAAAAATATTGGAGTAATTGAGCAAGATATCTTTCTATTCTCAACCACTATAAAGGAAAACATAAGTTATGGCGTTGATCGTGAAGTTTCGGATGAAGAGATTGTGGAATATGCAAAAGCTGCTCAAGCTCACGAATTCATTATGACTTTCCAAGATGGTTATGAAACTCTCGTAGGAGAAAGAGGTGTTACATTATCTGGAGGTCAAAAACAGAGAATTGCCATTGCTCGAGCGTTTCTAGCTGATCCAAAAATATTGATACTTGATGATTCTGCTTCAGCTATTGATGCGCAAACAGAAGAGAAAATACAGAAAGCAATGGATAATTTACTTAAAAACAGAACTGTGTTTATTATAACTCATAGACTTGCAACAATTAAGCGAGCCAATAAAATTATCGTTTTACGAAAAGGAGTTATCGTAGCTCAAGGATCTCACGAGAAGTTACTTAGATCCAGTGAAGATTACCGAAGAGTATTTGGTCGTCACTTAGATTTGCCACCAATAGAACCAGAAACTGTTGGAAGTGCTGCAGGAGGATCAAAATAATGTCTTGGTTTGGTGTAGGTAGAAGTGAAGAAGAGGGTGAAAGAAAATTCACTGATAAAGAACTTACTCAAAAAATGATTCATTATATTTCTCCTTACAAACGAGCTATCTTAATCACGACAATATTTATTGTAATAAATACTGCTTTGACACTTGCTCCCCCTTACATTATTGGTAGATTATTTGATATGGCACTAGAAATAGATGCTTCTATTAGGATAATTATTGCTCTAGTTATCACAAATATGGTTCTTAATTTTCTTACATGGTTTCTAGGGGAGTATTTGACTCGAGTAATTACTATACGAGCCATTACAAAAGCAACAAGAGATATACGAATGGATATGTTTAATAAAATCCAGAATCATGATTTCAGATT
Source organism: Promethearchaeati archaeon (assembly GCA_013166835.1). Classification (GTDB taxonomy): domain Archaea; phylum Asgardarchaeota; class Heimdallarchaeia; order JABLTI01; family JABLTI01; genus JABLTI01. The sequence continues at coordinate 8,606 of JABLTI010000012.1, forward strand.
CTTTGATTCTCATATCACAGGAAAAATCATGTCTCGAGTAATGAATGATACAGACACTCTTAGAGATACCCTTTTCTTCATAACTCAATTAATTGGTAATGTCTTATTGGTCTTAGCTTCGACAGGATTACTCATTTACTTGAATTGGCAATTGGCATTAATTTCCCTCTCATTAACACCACTATTGTTTCTGCTTATGTACATCTTTAGAAAATTCGTCAGAAGAACAATGCTAAATTGGCGAAAAACTGTAGCGATTGTTAATGCTGCTATGGGAGAAAGCATTTCAGGGATAGCGGTTAGTAAATCTTTCTCAAGAGAAAAACAAAATTTGGAAGATTTCAAAAAAGTGAATCATAATAATTTTGTAGCCTCATTCAAACGAGCTCTAACTTTTGCCACTCTTTGGCCCATTGTAACGCTTCTACAGATCATAGTTTTAGTATTATTGTATCTCTATGGACAAAACTTAGTTCTCTTTAATTCAGCCGTGGTTATCACCCCAGGTCTTTTGTACAGTTTCACTATCTATCTTTGGAGATTTTTCTTCCCATTAACACAAGTTGCTAATTTCTATTCACAATACCAAGCCGGACTTGCAGCAATGGAGAGAATTTTCGGATTAATGGCAATAGAGTCAGAAGTACAACAGTCAGAAGAACCAATTATAATCCCTGAATTTAAAGGAGAAATCGAATTCAAAAATATGGATTTCTGGTACAATGAGGAAGAAAAGGTATTCGAAAAATTCTCCTTAAAAATCGAACCAGGAGAAACAGTAGCAATTGTGGGGGAAACTGGAGCTGGAAAAACAACTTTGGCTTCTTTACTCTCGAGATTTTATGAAATCAAAGGAGGAGAAATCCTCATCGATGGAGTGGAAATTCGAAAACTTCACATCGAATGGTACAGACAACAAGTTGCTTTAGTTTTACAAGACAGTTTCTTATTCGCAGGTTCTATAAAAGATAACATAAAATTTGGTCGGATATGGGATGATCCTACTGATGAAGAGGTTCATCTAGCTGCTAGAGCAGTCCAAGCAACTGAATTTATCGAAGATTTTCCTGATGGTTTTGAGACTGATGTTTTGGAACGTGGTAAAAGATTATCCACTGGACAAAGACAATTAGTTACTTTCGCTCGAGCATTACTTGCTGATCCTAAAATCTTAATCCTTGATGAGGCCACTGCGAGCGTTGACGCGTACACTGAAGCCATGATTCAAGATGCTCTTGAGATGATCATGAAAGGTAGGACCTCAATAATTATTGCCCATCGACTTTCTACAATTAAAAATGCTGATAAAATTGTTATGATTGAACATGGTAAAATTGTAGAAATGGGAAGCCACGATCAGCTTTTGAAGGAGAAAGGCCACTATGCAAATCTCTATGATACTTACTTCAAGCACCAATCTTTGTTCTAATTAATATTATAATTTCATTTTTCTAAATATGAAAATAATTAGTACAGTTGCTATCAAGATTGTTCCTATAAAAGTCCAGAAAGGCCAAGACTTAATGATTTCCAGTCCATTATTGGCAAATTCTACGAAGTTTATTCCTCCAAAAGAAGCGATTAAATTAGGTATAGTAATCACTGCTGTTAAGACTGCAATTAATCTCATGGTATCATTCATTTTGTTAGATGCTGAGGATAAGTAAATATCAACGATGCTACTTAATCTGTCCCTTAAAGTGGAGCATGTATCGTTTGCTTCTAGGATATGATCATAGACATCAGTGTAATATGTTTGGGCAACTTCACTGATGAGGGGAGAATCATCTATTGCTAGCTCTCGCAAGACGATTCTATGTGGACGAATTGCTTTCAATATAATCAAAATATTAGTTCGGAGATCAAAAGTTTGGTCCAGAATATCTCGTTCAGGTTTATGAACGACTATCTCTTCGATTTCTTCAATTTTATCCTCAATTTCCTCTAGGACATCAAGATAACCATCTATGAAAGTATCAGCGATAGTATAGCTCATAAATCCTGCTTTATGACCGAGGATGCGTTTGTTCTTTAACAAAATTCTATTGTGGACTGCTTTTAAACTTATACCACCACGCTTTTCTCTCACTGTAATAATGAAGTTCTCGCCCAAATACATGGCGAATTGATAGGGTTCAAGTTCATCTTGATCTAGAACCTCCCGAACACCAACCAGTATAATGAACATGTATCCCGAGTACTCTTCAATTTTCGGCCTTTGATTTGCTTCCATACAATCTTCAATTGTTAAAGAATGAAAATTAAAGATTTCTTGAAGATTGTTTAATTCCTCTACAGTTGGTTCAATAATATCTATCCAGAGAGTGCCCAAATTTTCTTTTATAGCTGATTCAATATCGAGTTCATGCAATTTCGAATCTTTCTTTGAGAAAGACAATATGCGTTTTATCATTATTAGACACTTCCTAATCAACCACAGACTCTTTGATAGTTTATAAACAAGCTATTCCTTTTGTTGAATTATTTCGAATAAATTTCCATCGGGGTCTTCTAATAAGAAGGATATGAAGTACTCTTGTGCAAATATTTCAGTATCAGGATTGCAAATACTTGCATCCTTGCATTTTTGCAACATTGTAGCAATATTATCCACTTCAATAGAGAAAACTCCGCCTTTTCTTAGAGGAGCACCATCGTTTAATGGTTCAGGATAAAGATAGTAAGCAGTATTTGGTCCCCCTTCGGGATAAGTGAAGATAATTAAGCTTTCAGTTTCAGCTGTTGTTGAGAGTCCTAAATTCTCCATAAATTCTTTTGTTCTTTCAAGGTTGCTGGAATGCAACCAAGTGGAAACTATTTTCTTGAATTTCATGATAACTTCCTCCGAATTACTAGTTAGAATGGTTGAACTTTTCATTTAAAAGTTATTATCATTGAATTACCTTTGATTTAGTTCGTTTTTCTAATGAAAAACATTGTTTCCAGTCTCTCTTTTTCTTACACTTGAAAGCAGAAAGTAAATTAACGATAAAACCATTTTCTTGAATGTATATGGAGATAGTCTAAATATGTGATACTCTTCTTGCCTTAGGTAACTCCACAAAAAATGGAAAAGTTATTTTTGCGAAAAATAGTGATCGAGAACCCGATGAACCGGCTGAAATATTACAAATTCCCAGAACAAAACATTCCGTTGAATCGGAAGTTGCCACGACATATATATGAAATTACTCATTCAGCGAGAGCAAGAGATTTTGTTACGGATTTATCTAATTTTACTAAAGAGAAATATCTGGAAATTCGCGAAGCTGAATTACGATGGATAGAGCAAATAAAAAACATGCCAATTAAGAAAAAAACAGGAATATTTTATCGAAGAAAATAGGTGAAGATTTCAAAACGAAATAGATTACCTTTACAAGAATAGCAAAAGAACTTTATAACTCAATTATGTGTATATTACATAGTAATAAAAGGTCGTCCAAATATTATTGTGCATAGATGGATAAGCCTTTAATATAGCATACAAAAAACGGTTCAGTTTAAGCTGGAAATGTAAGACAATAATGAATTGAAGTTTTATTAAATAAGGTTTCAGCGAGAAAAATAACTTATTTACACATCAAACCAGTTAAAAAAGGGATGGTGTATTAGAAACGACAAATATAAACTCAAAAAAGCACAACCGAATACATGTTGATGGAATATCAGATGATATAGATCAAGTCTCGGCAGGCGGAGTTGTTTACAGAGAGTGTACAGACAAGATAGTCAGGGTTGCGCTAATCAGAGATCAAAATACTCACAAATGGATTTTACCAAAAGGCAGGATAGAGGAAGGAGAGTCTTTAGAAGACACTTCACTTCGGGAAGTTAAAGAAGAAACAGGTTTGCATAGTATAAAATTAGTGCAAAAAATAGACAAAACGAACTATTGGTTTAGAACCAAGCAAAAAGAAAAACTAACAAAAGAAGTTCATTTCTTTTTATATAAAGATGAAGAAGGAAATGAAGATATTTGCGTGGAAGAAACTAATTTCGATAAGGGCCAATGGTTCACTAAAGATGAAGCAATAAAAAGAATTGGCTTTCCTGCTCAAAGAAAAATCCTACACAAAGCATTCAAAATAATTGAAAATAGTTGATCAAACTATTTTCTTTTCTTTATTTCAATTTTTGTTTTCTAAGAAAAGATTAAATTTAGATTGAATTGTAATTATATCATAAACTCGCAAAAATGATTTCGATGGCAAAAATAACAGGAAAGATCTTGGTAACTTTTACTTTGTTTATTTTATGTGGCACACTAGTCACTGTAACTAATACTTCTACAACTGTTACAACAAATGGACCACTAAATATTGTAGCATCCATTTCCATTGTTGCTGATTTTGCTTCACAAATAGGTGAAGGATTATTCAGTGTACCAAGTATCGTTACAGGTACTGAAAATCCACATATCTACGAACCAACTCCCAGTGAAATTGAGCTTGTAGCTTCTGCTGATTTATTCATTAGATTTGGATTAGAAGACCTTGAACCTTGGGTTGATGCAGTACTTCTGGCAAATCCATTTGTTCCTGTTCTTACTCTCGTTAATAGTTCACTGATGCGATTTGATCCATTAATTGAAGCTGATAATCCTCATGTTTGGTTAGATCCAAATATTGCTAAAATCTTTGTAGGTAATATTTATGATGAAATTGCTAGTTTAGATCCAAGTAATAATGCCACTTACTTAAGTAATCGTGATGATTATTTTGATGAGCTTGATAATCTTCTTGCTGACATAAGTATAGCAGCAACAGAATTTTCAGGTCTAAAGGTAGTTGTGCATCATCCAGCTTTTATGTATTTATTTGATTTACTAGGCATCGAAAGAGTTGCTACGATAGAAGAGCATGAGGGGGAAGAACCATCAGCAGAACATATCGCTGAAGTGGTTCAAGCTATAGTAGCTGAAAACGCTTCGATTATTATAAATCAGCCACAGTTAGAAGAAGAAGAAATTATTGAAATTGCACGAGATACTGGAATTCTTATCACTGAATTAACTCCTTTATTAGGAATAATTGATGAGAATGGTTATGTTGTTTCAAATGGTTCTCTTATTGAAAGCTACATAGATATGATTCTCTTTAATCTTGAAGCATTACGAAATCCCCATGAACCTGCTGTTGCGAATCTCAATTGGTATTGGTGGACATTAGTAGGTTTTGGCGCAGCAAGCTTTGTCGGAACATGGATTACAGTTTTCATAGTTCGAAGTAAAAAACCCTCATATAGATAAAAGCATAGTAAAAAATGAAGGATAAAATAATGTCAAAAATAGCAGAATTCTTTCAAGCGTTTCAATATCCATTTATGCAATATGCCTTAATAGCTGGAGTAGTTATTGGTATAGTCTGTTCAATCATAGGCGTTTTTGTTTTGCTTCGTGGTATGGTTTTTCTTGGACAAGCTATTGCTCATTCTTCTTTTGCTGGAGCTGCATTAGCAATTTTACTAAATGTGCAACCTACAATGATAATAATGGCTTTTTCAATTATCTCAGCTGTTACTATAGGTTACGTTAACCAGAAACGTCTTATGAAAGATGAAGTGATTATCGGTGTTGTTTTTTCCTTTTTTGTTGCACTTGCGGCATTACTAATAGGATTAAAACGCGAATACACATCAGATATTAAGTCAGTCCTTTTTGGCAATTTACTAACAGTAGATAGAGAGGATTTTATTTTACTCATAATCTTTTCAGCATTAGTTATCATGCTAATTTTTCTAATTAAGAAGGAACTATATTTTATAACATTTGATTCTGAATTAGCAAAGATTTCAGGGATACCAGTTAATTTCTTGAGTTATCTATTCTTAATCTTGGTTTCAATTACTATTGCTGTTTCATTAAAGGCAATTGGAGCTATCTTAGTTTTTGCTATGATAATAACTCCAGCAGCAGCAGCTTATCAATGGACTCATCGTCTTAATAGAATGATTCTGTTATCAGCTATCTTTGGAGTTACTTCAGCTGTGATAGGATTATTCATGTCTTATATGTTAAATCTTGCATCCGCAGCATCTATAGCTATAACAATCACATTAATTTTCCTAGTCTCATTCATCTTTTCTCCGAAACGTAGATCGCTAAAGAAAAGCATCACTGAATGTCCATTCTGTAGAGATCACTTTGATGATACAGGTCATTGTCAAAATCCTGACTGTAAATTTGGAGATATCCCTCATGTCCATGATCATGATAGAGTAGGAATAAGCATCGAACATTTGCCGGAACGTGAACCCACAGTTCACAAACATGAGATGGAGGAGGAAGCATAAGATGAATTCAAAGACATCAGATACTGATTGCCATATGGATGAGGACAGCAACATTCTCATTTGCATTAAGGATTTGGCAGTAGCATATCAAACAAATGTAGCGATTTTCGACATTAACTTGGATGTTTATCGACAAGATTTCCTAGGAATTTGTGGTCCGAATGGTTCTGGAAAAAGTACTTTACTGAAAGCAATTGTAGGAGCTATCAAACCTTTTCAAGGAAATCTACGTCTCTTTAATAAGGATGTAACGAAAAGTGAAATTAGAGAAATTCAGAGCAAAATAAGCTATCTTCCACAAATTGAACAAATAGACAGGAATTTTCCTGCTTTAGTTAAAGATGTTGTTGGGATGGGATTATATGCTCAAAAAGGATTTTTCAGAAGATTATCAGAAGAAGATAACCAGCGTATTATGGAAGCCCTTGAGACCGTCGGTATGGCTAATCTTTCAGAGCGACCAATAGGACATCTTAGTGGTGGACAACAACAAAAAGTGAAAATCGCTCGAGCTCTTGTGAATAACCCAGAAATTCTACTCATTGATGAACCTTTCAGTGCTCTTGATTTTAAAATAGCTAAGGAATTAGGGGAATTACTGGCTAAAATTCACCAAGAAACTAAAATCACTATAGTCTTGGTGAGTCACAGCATAGCTATTATTCGAGATTATTGTAATCGGGCAGTCTGTATGAATCGCAGGATTATCTGGGAAGGAAAACCACAATCAGACGATTTTGATAAAGCAATTCACAGAGTATTCCATTTTTAGTTTAATGAAAATGGAAAGATGGAAAAACTGGTCATTTGTTATTTTCAAATATGCTTTTTTTCCCAGTAAAAACATATGTTTATATGAGAAAAAACAAAGAAATAGCTATGTTTTGTAAAAAACTATTTATAAAGCAATCATACATAAACAATTAATTTACATAAAAATTGTGAGGCAAAAATTTAAAGGAAAAAATACTATGCCAGGAACCTGTCCAAAATGTGGACTTCCAAAAGAGCTATGCATGTGTCAAGCCATAGCCAAGGAAGAACAGAGAATAAAAGTGCGTATTGAGACGCGCAAGTGGGGAAGAGAAGTAACTTTGATTATGGGGATTAATCCCAAAGAAGTTGACATTAGTTCTTTAACTACCAAGTTAAAAAATAAGTGTGCCTGTGGTGGAACCGCCAAAGAAGGGATTATCGAATTACAGGGAGATCATCGTCATAGAATCAAGGATTTGTTATTAAAGGAAGGCTATGATAGTACAAATATTGACATTCAATAGAACCTAATCCTTCTATTTAAGATGATAATTTTGAAGTAAAATGTAAATTGCTTCAAAAAAACCAAAAATCGGAAGTTAATAATTATTGTTTCTTCCGAATCCTTATTTCTAATTAGATAATAATCTTATTCCTTTTTGATGTAACAATCACCCGGTAAGATTGATATCAATTCATTTAATGCTGTAGCATTAATTTTCGCAGTATCCTTTTCATCCAAACCCTCTAAGAATTGTGAAACTATTATTTTCGCAATCTTGCTTTTAGTTGTGTCTCCAGGAACAACTCTTACTATTTTAGCATTATTTATATCCTTAAAGGCTTGAATGGCTGATAAAGGTCCACTAATTACGTAAGACCATTTCTCCTCAATTATTGGGTAAACTGCTATTTCTAGAGGAATGTTTCGAAGAATATTTTTCTTACCTTTAATTATGAAACTGCCTTTTGCCAAGTACTCACCAGATGGAGCTGAAAATGATACTTGATCTGGTGTTACCCAGTAAGTATTTTCTGTACTACTCCTGTCTTTCCATGCTTTAGAATACGTTACAGAAAATATCGCTGCTTCATTAATTGTTGTTTCAGGTATTGGTTTCCCTTCACTCTTAATTATAACGACAGCAGCCCCATGAATTTCTGCATGTAAGAAAAGATCATCTTTCTCAAGATACTTTTTAACGAGTTCGTTATTTGTTCTCATATCTTTTCCCGCAATGACAAGAAAACCATCTGTTGATTTAAACCAATGGAACTTTTCATACCAGTCTCTTTTCCTTTTCTCAATCAAAATTTTCTCTTTCTTACTTAGTACCTCAATACCCATTTCTAGTTTCTTGATTTTTTCTGTAAACTCATCGATTTTCTTCTGTGTCCCAGGTGCTTTGCCTTCAGCTTTCTTAGCTTTTTTGTACATTTCATTAGCATTATCTGATGCTGTTTTTAGGAAATCTAACTCAACATCAACACCATCAAGCTCTACAATGATAATTTTACTTTTCTCTTGTATTTTCTTTAGAAGACGGGCTCCTTTCACTTTGCGTTCTTTGGCATCATCTAATTTTTCCTTAATATCTTTCCATGGAATATTTTTTCTCCGTGCATTAGTTATTGTGAGGAGTAATTCATCTATTTCAGCTAAGTAAAGATAAATGCGATTTCCCTTATCCTTTTCTTTCTCCACTTGTTCTAATAGAGTTTCAAGATGATCTTCTTGTTTCTTTCGCACCTTTAGTAATTGTGTGATTTTCTGCTCCTCAACTTTAAATTCTACAGAAGAAACGGCATCAGAATCTTGGGTACTGAAATGAAGATCTAAAGCCTCTGAAAATGATTCATGTTTTTCTTTTTCAAATTCATTATATACTTTCATTGGAAATGGAGAAATTTCAACAACCTCTTTTGTTTTTGAATCTCGATATGTTAAAGGTTGCAACTTTGAGCTTTTTGCATCTTTGCGTAATTTCTTCACTCCAGTAATTATTTTATCAATTATCTCGTCAGTTATATCTTCTGACTTTAGCTTTGGATCAAGATCCATTCTCATACAAATTTCTTGAGCAAAAATCTTACCAATATTCAAAGTCTTTGATATTAAAGGAATAATGTCTTTTTCTCCTCTCTCTTGCAATTTTTCTTTTGCCCAATCAAGATCTGCTTCGATAAAATTTCTTCCTGAACTGGGAGGAAATTTAAACTCAATCCCTGGGTGAATGTCTCTATCTCTCATTTTCTTGTAATTCTTAGCAACAAGAATTCTATCTGACGGACTCACTAATATAAGATTACCTTTACCAAAGAGCTCAACAATCAGTGTGTAAACTTTCTCATGGGCTTCAAATTCAAGAACACAGATTCGATCGAAATCATATTGATAAATAGATTTCAACCATTTACCTTTAATGTGAATCCTAAATGCTTTACACAAACCAGAAGGAGAAGGAGGAAAATCTCGTTTAAATTTAGTGATATGAATCCTTTTACCTGGTTCAATAACTAATAATTGAGTTCCTTCGGTTTTAGTTCGGAACCTAAAAAAGAACTTATCATTAAGTTCAAAAATGTTTTTAAGTTCGCTACTCCTAAATCGCTGTGTAAGTTCACTGATGATTGCATTTATGTCGAAATTGCTCATTGAATCTTTCATTGGAGTCACCAATTATGTCAAAAAAGAAACCTAAACAAAAAGGTTCCTCAAAGTCTAAAAAGGAAGCCCCAAAAAAAGAGGAGAAAGTAGATCTTAGCGAATATGAAAATAGCTTTGATGGGGACACAGAGGACATACCACCGAAAGAAGCTGATGACATAGATTATGATCAATATGAGCTCCCCGAGGATTTCGTTCGTGATGAAAAGGAAGAAATTCCTGAAGAAGATATGAATTGGTTCCAACGTAGAAGAAAAGCTTTAGATGATATGGCTAATGACCAAAGATTGTATTGGATAAAAATTCTATCTGGATGTATAGCAGGTATTATTCTTGGTTTTGCTGGAGCACAAACAGGCTGGTGGCTGCTCTTAATGATTGGTTTGTATGCTGGTATAACTGCAGGTGGATTTTTCTTGTTCAAACTTGAATGGAGTATTAAAGGAATACTTCTCAGTGGATTCTTTCCTTATCTTGCATTATTCACCATGTTCTGGACATTAATGTTTACATCTATTTATGCCCCCTCAATGACTGATTGGTGGCCAATCCTGATTTCAACATTTACTTACACAAACAACGGGACTGAGATAATTACCACTCATACAAATACTACATCCGCAGCAGGAGTCCCCTGGTTAGCATTTGTAATAATTATTGTTTCGTCATTAGGTTTATTGCAATTCTTACTCCGACATCAGGACAGAAGAGAAAAAATAGAATAATCATATGAGTTTTTTCGACTCATATTCCTTTTTATTATTATCATTATACAAATCAATCTTCACATAATGGTAGATAGATATCTAAGATATTTCTCTTAGCTTCAAAAGGTAATGCAACAAATCCATTGTAGAATCTGATTAATGAATTAATAACAAACGGTCCTAAATCTTGGAATTCTTGTTCTGTTGCAGAGGTTTTCAAATCAGTAGGGTGTTCAACATCTTTTTGATCAAATATGTAATTAACCTGAAATGCTTCTACATTGACTTTCAAATAGTCAGTTTCATCTTTCTTCACATTTTCAAAATCAACATTGATTCTTATCTTGGGTTTTGGATCATTCAAAATAGACATTAAGAGTAATTCAGTTATCATATGATTCAAATCATTGTCTGCGAGAACCAATCGTGGCTGATTGAAATTACCTGTGACTTCGAAGTTTTTATCACGATAATCACTTCTCAATCGATTCACAACAGTTGCAAAAGTCCTCGAGATATCAATTTCTGTTATGTTGTCTCTTGTTTTTTCAGAAATTGCTTGTAATTTTTTAATATTGCGAGTTAATCTTGCATTCTTTCGAATTGCTTCTTGGAACAAACTAAGAACCTTCTTTTGCTCCACGGTTGGGTTTAATTTATCAATTTGAACCATAGTTAATAACAAGGATTGATTTAGTTCATCCACATTGTTAACCAAGAGATCGTTTAAGTAGAGAATTTCTTTGTGAGCTATTCCTAAATCCTTTAGATATTTTTGATTATCAAGTTTTAATATGTGTTTTACAATAACTTCATTTAATGTTCGAAGAATCTTATCTGGACTAACTGGTTTTTCCAGGTACCCTCCAACATCAAATTGCATAGCTTTTATGGCAGTATCCAAAGTTCCATATCCAGTGATAACTATGAATTCGGTATCAGGACTGATAGATCTTAATTGGGAAATCAAATCCATACCATTGATATCTGGAAGCTTTAAATCAACCATAGCGATATTAAAGAATTCATCTGAAAGAACTGCTCTACCCTCTTCACCAGTTCCTACGCAGCGAACATTCTGATAACCATTTCTGTTTAGAATTTCAACGAAAAGATCGCCTATATCTTGATCATCATCAATTATCAAGATGCTGATTCTTTCCTTGACGGATCCATTAGCACTCATTTCGACACTATCCTTCCTATAGAGCAAAACAGCTAAACTATACCCACATATAGCAATACCAATTTCCTTTTTGCTCACGCAAATTACCCTTGTTAAAGGTTAATTCACTAAATGTATTCTCGTCTTTTAAAACTTATTAAATTAACAAATAACAACCAACTAGTAAACATATCATCCAAAGATTAGAAGATGTTGAGTTCCCCAAATTATAGTTGCTAAGAGGCTAAAAACAAAAACAATAATCGATTTTTTTCTTTGTCTTGGAGTAAATAATGAGATAAAACTACAAATAATTGCTATAACTCCAACTGGGAAACCCCCGTATAATGAAACACAAGGCATAGGAACACCATAGAGAATAACAGCTATAATCAAGAATGCTATACCCACATTCGCCCAGCAATTACGTTTAATAACTAGCTTCTTTCGCAATTCCCCTGTTGTAATTGGTTTCCTTGGAGGAATCTTAATGGCTACATGTCCTTCCTCTGTCACAATCTCAGGGGCAAAAATAAATTCACCGTCATTTCTTAAACGAAGTTCACTACAAGCAGAAATAACTTCCTCAATAGAAAGACTAGTAGCTGTTGCTATCAATTTGACACTTACTATTTTCTTTTCCTTAACAAGTTCCTCGATTTTAAGTAGCTTCTTAGCAGAAATTGTGCTTTCATAAGGAAAACCAACTGAAGGCAACACCTCAATTTCTTCTTTGATCATTCCACCACAATTAGAACAAAAAGCATCATCATGATTTATTAACTCACCACAATGAGGACAAGAATTCTCAGAATCTAGTACCACGTTTTACTCAATTCCGAAATAACAATATGATAGGCAAATGTTAAATTTATCTGCTTATAGGGATACATCACAAATAGTTTGTTAACTATAACCAATATATCCCAAGAAACATGAATTGTGTAATCCAGACAACGGGGGCAAGAAAAGCTATGATGATTGCCCAAATCTTACGAGTTTTCAAATATGGATTAAACATACCTATAATTGCTGTAATTATTGCTAGAACACTAAATGGTACACCACCATATAATGAAATTGCAGGCATTGGAATTGCATAAAGAAGTGCAGCAATAACTGTAAAAATTATTGATAGATTAGTAGGTATGTTTTGTTTAAACTTCCCTTGGGTAACCCCTTGTTTAGTTATCTCATCAACCATAACTGAGCGAGTGAAATCTTTTTTCTCTTCCTTAGAGATATCCAAAGTTTCAATTTTTTGACCAAGCAGTTGTTCTTTTAAATGACCTCCACAATTATTGCAAAAATCATGATCAGGATCAACTGATTCAAAACAATGAGGACAAGAATTTTCAGATTCAATAACCATTTTTTACTCCATCCCTGTAAATAGGATTCTCAACTCACAATAAAAATCTTTCATAAAAAAGAATGAAAGAGAAAAAAAAACATTCAGCTATAATTTTTCTGATATTCTCTCCATCGCTCGAGCAATTCTCTCGAGATAACTTTCTAGATTCCGATTCATCTGTTCCAAAGTTCGTTGAATATCATCCATATTTCTTTGTAAGCCTTCAATTTCGCGTTCAATATTGTCTAAATCACCCATAATAGCACCATCTAAATTTTCCATTTGATTTTTTTACTTTCATTTATCTCCCTAAGCGCTCTTTATTATAGTTTTTTGTGAAAGGATAGCTATGTCCGGACATCATACGTACATTCCCTGGTTTCAAAACGATCATACAGAAGACCCAAAAGAATGGAGGAAAGAAGCTATGGAGTTGATGAAGACACAAAGACTATGCGTTATGTGTGGACAATTCCACTATTTTCAATTTTTTAAGAAAGAAACTTATTACATTCATCTTAATTGTCCCAGTTGTCAAGAGGTACTCAAATTACCTCGAAAAAAAAATCGCATGGAAACTAAGTGGGCAAAACCGAAATGGAAGTAGGATTTAGTTTCTCAGCAATTTAAAACAGCAACAGATATAAAAGAAACAAACTTTGTTGACTTGATTAAAGTGGAAAATTTTGAATCAGTTACAAAACATATAGTAGTTGATACCTCTACCCAAAGAGTTAGCAGATCCTGCGTTTTAGGAGGAATCTCTTTGGGAAATTATTCAATAGCTATTGATAGTGGTGATTCTTTAGAAGTTGGAACCGCTTTTCACAAAGGTTTAGAATCTCATTTCAAAGTTCCGGTAAAATACCTCTTTTTTACACACACGCATAATGATCACAGAGGCGGTAGAGAAGCATTCTTTGATAGTGTTTTTCTGATGAGTCAGAAATGCAGAGAAAACATGCCAAAAAGTGTAAGATTGAGTAAGTTTGCTGTAGAAACCTTTGAGGAGAAATTTGTCCTCGAAGAAAGTGATTTGTCAGTAGAATTTATCAAAGTAAGTGGACACAGTATAGGATTCAGTGTTGCTTATTTTCCAAAAGAGAAAGTGCTATTTGCTGGGGACCTCTTCATTGTGGGTTCAGTCAATTTTGGGTTGCCATTCATGAGTTTTTATCAGAATAAACCAAAGAGAACCGGGAATCCTGAAGAATATCTTGTAGCTTTCGAGTTATTCAAAAAAATGGATCTAGAGGTAATTATTCCAGGACATGGAGATCTTGTGTATGACCCACAAAAATTCTTGAAGACACAGACAGCATTCTTTAATGGATTAAAGACTCATTTCATAGCAGCTATTGCGGAAGGTAAAACTGTTGAGGAGATTGATATGCCACAATTAGAACCAATCATTAAAGCATATAATATAGCAGAAAAAAAGAAACCTAGAAGTAAAAATATTCGATTTCTAGAGCACTACTTGGATACTTTGAAGACAAGTTTCTATAATTATTACAGCGGGAAATTCCATCAAGTATAGTTTATTCTTCATCAGTCGATTTTTCTTCGCTTGATTTGGCAGGAGTTTTCTTACGGTAGAAAAATGCAAGAATTAGTGTTAGAGCAAGCACAACCAAAAAACCAACAACTATGTATATAGGAGTAGCATCAAATGGTTGATCATTTGGATCAAGGGGATCTGTCCCAGCTGCAATTTCCTCTGCATCAGTATAACCATCTGCATCTGTATCAGCCGCAAGCGGATTAGTATTATATTCGTTTACTTCAGCACCGTCCAGCAAAGTATCTCCATCGGTATCCTCATCCAAAGGATCTGTATTATGGATAAGAAATTCGTCACCATCAGACAACAAATCATCGTCTGTGTCATCATCTAGAGGATCAGTTTCATGAATGAATAATTCATCACTATCAGACAGACCATCGATGTCTGTATCACTTATTCTCGGATCTGTGAGATAGATGAAAATTTCATCCCAGTCTGTTAAGTCATCAGAATCTGTATCCTCATTATTAGGATTGGTTCCGCGATTATGTTCATCTATATTTGTTAATCCATCCCCATCAAGGTCTTCGTCTGCATCTGTTGGATCGAGAGGATTCAAACCAGAAGTATATTCATAATAATCAGACATCTCATCACCGTCGGTGTCTGGATTAGTAGTATTTGTTCCTATAATTTTTTCTTGGTAATCTGTTAGTTTATCATTATCAGCATCAGAACCTATAATCAACAAACCATTAATATCAGCTGTACAGAAAATGAGTTCACCGGAAATAAAAAGCTGACCATTGCCATCATAACCGGTATTATAATTACCAATTCCTTTAGGATTATCAGGATCTGATATATCTACTCCAACAACTGTAAATGAATCATAAGTGGTCACATAAATCATTGTATCATTGACATAGAGGTTTGATAATCGGCTTTGGGGATAGACTCCTCTTATTACTGGATTAAGAAGATTACTTTTATCATAGATAACTAGTCCATCATCATTTGTCACAAAAACTAACGAACCAACAGCACGAACATCTATAAAATTAGTTCCGCTATAGGTAGTAGTATGTGTGGGAGATGCAGGATTGTAAACATAAACAAGCTCTAATCCATCATAATCACAAATGAAAGCTGTGTTGGATTGAACAAAGATATTTCCATACCAATCTCCCATTGCTAATTGACCTACTTTAGTTATAGATGAAGGAATATCTGTCTTGTAAATTATTAATCCATAATAATAATCTACAATGTAAGTGTAGTTTCCTTTCACAAAAAAATAATGATAATATGGTGGATTAGCATCTTGATACTCAGCTAGCATAATGGGATTTGTTACATCAGTAATGTCTATTATCCACAGATAAATATAACTCAGTAAATATGCACGATTACCTTGTACAGAAATCTGCTCTATCCAATAACCAAAACCTAAATGTCCAACCTCTGTCGTATCAAGAGGATCCGAAATGTTCACAATTGAAATACCATCAATGAGTGCGAGATAAGCAAAATCACCTACAACAAATACATCCGTAACTGTTCGACCTCTAAATGATCCAATTAATCCATAAAAGTAGTGATTCGGTGTTAACTCAATAGGATCTAAAACATTTATTGCTTGAATCTGACAGTTTTTTCTTGGAGCTATTAATAATTCTTCGTTGGATTGTAAAATATTGATACTTGTAAATGAAAAGACTAAAACAAAAGCAATTATGAATGTGTTAATTTTTCGTTTTCTGATTCTTTTTCTAGGAAAAAGCATTTTCATTATAACCCTCCCACAGGCAACTAATAATCTATGTACCAATAGTAACTACTACTTTTATCTTTTATCTAGGTGAATAAAAGAAATTGACAGAAAAGATTTTTAGAATACCTTATTTACTTTCGAATTCTTTCTTCATTGCCTTAACCAAATCCGGATTAGTTAGAACATCGATTGCAGTCATAGCAAGTGCTTTTGCAGCATTTATCATTGCTTCATGACCTTTCTCTGAAGAAGAAGCCTTTGCAAATTGTTTGGAATGTCCCGGTATAGACTCATCACTTACTCGTATGTATGGATGAATTGTTGGAACTATCTGACTTACATTACCAATATCACTTGATCCTAGACCCGCTCCAGGTTTCATTGGGAAGATTGGAACATTTATGATTTTAAGATTCTTAAGAAATGCTTCACCTAATACTCGATTTATTTTCCTTGAAGCATACGAAGGTTCGATGATAGAAAATTTTAGTTCAGCACCTGTACTCAATGCAGCTCCTTTTGCACAAGCTTCTACTTTCTTAACTAATTCTTTGCAATAGTTAGTATCCAAAGCACGAACATAATAGGATGCAGAAGCATAATCAGGGATAATATTTGCTTTCACGCCACCGTTTGTTATTATTCCATGAATTCTAGCATCACTGGTTATATGCTGACGTAATGCACTTATCGCATTATACGTTTGAACTACAGCATCAAGAGCATTGATCCCACTTTCCGGATCAGCAGAAGCATGAGCGGTTTGACCAAAGAATTCGATTTTCACTTCAGATAATGCTAATCCACCTCTGCCAACCATTGTATAAGTTGCTGATGGGTGAAACATCATTGTTGCATCAACTTCTTTGAAAAGACCTGCATCAATCATGAAAATTTTACCTCCTCCTCCCTCTTCAGCTGGAGTACCCATAAAGATCAATTGACCGGGGATCTCAGACTTTATTTGTCCAATAGCTAAAGAAGCTCCTAAAGCAGCTGTCGCAATTAAATTGTGACCACACCCATGTCCTACTTCTGGTAATGCATCATATTCAGCTAAAATGGCTACTGTTGGACCTTTACTAATTTCAGGATGTACTGCTTTTATTGCAGTTTCTAAATCTGCTACACCCAATTCAACAGAAAATCCGGCTTCTTCTAGTTTCTTTGCGAGTAATTTTGATGCTTTAAATTCCTTGAAGTTTAATTCAGGATTGTTAAAAATCTCTAAGCTAACTTGAATTAATTCATCCTTGATTTCATCAATATGTTTGATTATTTTCTCTTTCGACATCCTACTCATATCCTAAATACATAAGAAGATGAACTTTAAGAATTATGTGGAAAGAAACTTTAAAATTTATGATGATACAAATGAATCGTTGTTAATAGCAAACTAATCATTTTTTAAATCAAATTGAGGAGAATTCTTCTTTAGAAATTAATTAGGAAATGCTTTAGAATCAAGAAGAATACATAAAATAGGTATATTTCATGCAAATTAATTCAGCTTTTATTACAGGTGCCAATGGATTTATTGGTAGTTACTTGACAAAATTCCTTGCAGAACAAGGTATTGAAACTACTGCTTTTATTTTAAAAGGCACTGATTGTAATTTACTTCGGAGCATTTATCCTTCTCTTAAGAATGTCAAAATTGTTGAAGGCAACATCCTTGATAAGAAATCTTTGCAGAAGCATGTCAAAGGAATGAATTTTATTTTTCATTTAGCTGGTATAATACAAGGTTATATTCAAGAGGATTATGATCGAGTCAATGTTTTTGGTACAAAAAATCTTTTAGAAATTTGCTCAAACAATTCCCAAGAGCTTGAGAGTTTAGTAATTGTATCTTCAATTTCTGCTGCAGGATATGGAACACCAGACAACCCTTTGATTGAGGATAAAGTTGAAGAACCAATTTTAAATGATTATTATGGGATTTCAAAATATAGGATGGAGTGTTTAGCTAAATCCTATAATGAAAAATTACCAATAAGCATTGTTCGACCTTGTTCAGTTTTAGGTCCAGGTAATTTTGTTATACTTGATAATTATAAATCAGTGAAACTTGGTATTAAGCTAATGATGGCTGGACCAAAAAGATACATAAGTATTATTGATGTTGAAGATATAGCGAGAGGTATTTATCTATGTGCTGAAAATCCAAAAGCAGTTGGAGAAGTTTTCTATTTTAGCAGTGATGGTCATATATCATTTAATGAAATGAGTGAAATTATGAATTATAAAATATTTAAGCGCAAATATGGTAGTTTGTTAAGTATTACAGTTCCAAAATTTATGATACATATTATTACATTATTTTCTGAGCTCTACCATAAAATGCAAAGAAAACCTGCCCCTTTCATTAATCGCTCAAAATTACTAGGTGCTTATGCACCTGGACAAGTTGTTAATTCAGAAAAAGCAAAAGAGATTCTCGGTTGGAAACCAAAATATACAATAGTGGAAACAATTACTCGAGAAGGCAAATGGTTCCAGGATCATGGGTGGATATAATTGGCAGAAGAGCTAGTCAAGACTAATGTGGAAAAAATACTGGATGAGGTTCCGGTCAAAGAACTTTTGCTCTTGAGTATTCCAATTAGTATAATCTTTGCTGTTTCTGGAATGGACTTCATTGGTTGGTTCACATATCTTGCAACCAGAGCATCCAACGAGGAAATTTATACTCGAGGCATTCTTAATGTAATGTTATTGGGATTTCTGTTTACTACTGTTTCACTAGTTATCATTCCAGTTATTGTTAACAAAGTTCGCTGGAAAAAACCTCTAGCATATTTTGGAACGCAAAAAGGTGAACTCAAGATTGGTTTAATCATAGTGGGAGTATTCTTATTGGCTACACCACTTTTCTATTTTAGCACCAAAGATCCAAAACTCGTCAATACCTACCCACTGACAAAAGACGTTCAAGGCAGATGGTCATTTTTCGCTCTCTACGAGATGAGCTATATATTATTCTATTATATTCCATATGAATTCTATTTCCGAGGAGTATTGCAATTAGGGTTAAGCAAAACATGGAAAACATGGCAGAGTATACTTTTTGTTACAGTACTTACTACTCTTCTTCATATAACAAAGCCATGGACAGAAATTCTTGCAGCATTTGCATTTGGATTTGTGTTTGGAATTATAGCTGAAAAAACGAAATCTTGGTATTATGTCTGTGCTATTCATTTCACAGCTGGTGTATTAACCGACACTTTCCTTTCAATAGGAGTGATATAGAATGAGTGATTCAATAACTAAGAGAAGAAAACGAGTTATAATCACAGGTGCTAATGGTTTTGTTGGTAGTAATCTAACAAAATACTTGAGTCTAGATCCTTCTCTTGAAGTCTATGCTATGGTTCGTCCAAAAGCGCCTGTTAATTTCTTGAAAGATTTTCAATATAATGATGATTCTGGAGAAAAGTTGTTTGAGATAGTTGAATGTAACTTATTAGATGAAGATTTAATTGTTAAAGCATTTGAAAATAAAGACATAGTAATTCATTTAGCAGGTTATGTTAGTGATTGGGGTAGCAAAGAACGCTTTTGGAAATTGAACGTTGAAGGCACAAAATTAGTTCTCCAAGCAGCCTATAAATCAAAAGTATCAAGGGTTCTTTATTTGAGTTCATTAACTGTACATGGTCTTGGAGGTCATAAATATGATAATGAAGATGCTCCATACGCGAAGAAGAATAATGCTTACGGAGAATCAAAGAAAGTTGGAGAAGAACTCTTATTAAAGTGGATCGCTAATAATCCTGAATCGGATGGAGCGATTATTAGACCTGGTTTTATAATCTATGGTAGGTTTGATAAAAACTCATTCATTCTTGCTCTTGATGCTATGGCCAAAGGAAGATTCGGTTTTATAAATAGAGGTAAACGATTAGTTTCATATGTATTTGTAGAGAATTTATGCTATGGTATCAATCAACTAATCCAAGCAGAAGAATTAAGTGGAGCATACAATATTCTCGATGGAAATATGACTTGGAAGGAATGGGTTGCTAAGTGGGAGAAAGCTATAGGAAGAAAAGTAACAAAAATTAGTGTACCTTATGCTTTTCTTGTGCCAATTACTGCAGTAATGGTTGGATTTTATAAATTATTTCGAATTAAGAAATCACCTCTATTGAATTTTTATCGGATAAATGTAATGCGAAAAGACTTAGCTTTCACAAATACTAAAATCAAAACGGAAATTGGTTATCACCCACCAACAGAATTAGATGAGAGTATGCAGCAAACTTTGGAATTTTATTATGAATCAAAAACAAAAAAAGAAAAAAAGTAAGATTGAATTAAATCACTAAATACTACTTTTAGGAAATATTGATGTCTGAGATTTTTGGCAAATGAATTTTAAGGTATCTGAATGCTCCGAATGCTTGTATTATGTATAGAATAGCTTCTAAATAGAATGTCAATTTTTGTCCTATAATACTTGTTTGTAAATATGGAACTAGAATATCGAACAGAGAAAAGATAAGGAAAACTGTAAATAGGAGAAAAATACTGAGATATGTCAAATAAATATAGGCATACACATTTGGATAGTTTTCATCCTTTAAAATTGTAAGAATAAATAAAATAAGTAAAACTAATTTAAAGAAGAAAGCAAAAACAACAAACACATTATGAGGGAGAAGATAAATATCCATAGGTAAAAATCCTATAATCATATAAGTGATACCATTCAAAACACCGAAGACTAATATGGTGGTTCCGAATTTAGATAAATTTGTTTTTTTATAAAAATCTGAAAATACAATACCGAAAGCAAGTGCTGCAAAACCAACAATTACTAGAGTTGTAGTAAAAATTATTCTAGATACCAGATTTAATTCACCAGAAATTGAGAACGTCATACCTAAATCACTTATATAATTCCACAAAAATGAATAACCAGGATTGTTGACATCTACATGTGACCCTCCCTGATAGAAGAAAGATGCTATTAAATTATTAAGAAGAAATAGAAATGAGCTACAAATACTAATTACTAAAAAAGCCTCTCTCCAATATCTGAAAAAAAATGTTATTTTTTCAAATCTAGATTTTCTTAAATCTGATGTAGGATTTTCTTGTTTTGACATGAAGTCCCCCTCCCATGGTAATCATAAACCATACAAATAAAATAACTTATTGTTGAAAAAACAATGATTCGTTTATTACCAAAACTTTTCGTCTCTTGGCATAAATGTAATCATTCTGATTTTAGGGTAGGAGTTGAAATGAATATTATTTACTCAGTTGCTTTTTTTTCTTCTTCTTTTCTATTTCATTCATGTCAAAAGCTTCGGTTGTACACATAGATGCTGGAGAAACATCTTGGAATCGTTTTTCTTTGACCACAAACAATTCACCTTTTCCATCTTCTGTGAATGTCTTCACTGTGCGACCTTCATGATGACCGAGAGGCCCTGGATATTGAACATAACGAAAAGTAAGCCGATAATATGCTGAGAGTAACGCCCAACTATCAAGCTCATCGGAATGAGCAACTTTTTCAAGAGCATTTTCAGGCAAACCAATCCAATTATACCATGCATGAACATCTTCGGGATCACCTGAGGCACGATCAGTACTTGGATCCATTGTCGCACCAGTATAATTTATCAGTGCTTTAAGGCACAACTATTTACCAACCATAACTTGAATCATCTCACAAGTAACAGGACCAGATTCTGTAAATCCGGATCCAAACTCATCATCAACTTCAGATACAAGTTTCTCTTTAAGATATTTCTCTAATTCCTTTGTTTTCAATTAAATCACTTACAAACAGGATTTTTACACATTATAGGTTTTGCTCTTTGCTAATTTTCTCAATCATTTCCTCTGCTTTCTTATCTTCTTTATCTAATGAAACAAGCTTCTCAAAACACTTCTTTGCATTTTCTATTTTTCTATAGGCGTATAGCTGATTTCCAAAATTTCTTAGATTATCTTTGAATATCTCATCAATTTCAATTGTCTTTAGAATGAAATCGTAGGCTACATCAAATCCTTTTTGAAGATTTAGTATTTCTGCAATACCAGAGTACGATACTTTAAATCCATGCTTTTTGTGTATGTTTGATTTACATTCTTCAAGTAATTCATCAATATTCAATTCAGTTTTAGTTAATGGAATATTTCCGTAATTTATCTTATCTTCATCTAAGAGAAATGATTCTCCATCCCCTGTAAAGAATACATTGTTTTGATATTCTTCTAATTTCAAGTTATCAGACAAATATAAGTAAAGATAACCATTGGAGATATTCAAAATTGTATGATGATCTATGCCATAAATAGTAAACTTATATATTCCAAGGAATTTCTCCCAAAATTGCTTATTTGGACCAATCTCATCATTTGGAGTATCATTCTGTTTTAAATGGAAAAGAAAATCATTAGTTATCCACTTCAATAATTTTACTTTTTCTTGCTTGTCCAAAATGAAGGTAAACTTGTTTCCGTCTTCAGTTAAGTATTCTAGTTCATTTTGTGGATATAGAATTTGCTTCTTTCCAAAAGTATTGAAAACATATAGCTTCTCATCCTCGTAGACAATGTTTCGCATACTTATTCTATGACCAAAATACGTTCCTACAAGTTTTTTCAGCTTCCTAGGTTCAACATATACGACTTTTGGTTTGGTTTTCTCCTTATACATTAATCCTAATGCTTTTCTTGCAAGCTTTACTTGCTCTCCGGAGTGATGTGCAGAATTAGTGAAAACAATAGCGGAAATTTTGTGATCCAATATCCAACTATGCTGTGTCTGATATCCGTAGCCCCCACCTCCATGACAGTAAACTTCAACACCATTAATTGGATTTTCTTTGTAAATACCCAAACTATATTTGTTTTTCACTCCATCCTCTTCAAATTGAGGTTTATACATTTCCTCAAAATGCTCTTTGGAAATTAGCTGTTTACCATTAGCTTTTCCTTTATTCAGATGTAACATTGCTATTTTTGCTTGTTCATTAACCGAAATGTACACACCGCCAGCTCCCAACATTGGAACTTGAACAGTAGGTGTTTGAAATTCGCCAATAGTGCCTTTAGCAAATGAATGAGATAAAGCTTCATCAATATCTAATGTAGCTTTTTTAATTCCTATAGGTTGAAATAATTCTTCTTTTACGACATCTGGAAAAGTTTTCTTCATAATTTTACCTAGAACGTATCCAGTTAAATCAAAACCAATATTAGCATATGCAAATTCAGAACCAACTTTACTTCTCAACCAGGTATCTGCAATACTTGCTATATGCTCTTCTTTGGTACAAGGGGCATCGTCAAAATTGTTCCCAACAGCTGCTTCATGAGTGAAGCTTGCTGTATGGCTAAGCATTCTTCTAAAAGTTATTTTCTCAATTTCTTTATCTCTATTGCCAAATTTTGTATTAACAACAAATTCAGGATAGTGTTTTCTTATCGGATCATCGAGATCTATTAATCCTTTACTTGCTAATATCATGAAAGTTGTTGCAGTAACAGTCTTTCCCATTGATTGAGTACTAAAGAGAGTATCAGCAGTAACCTTCTCTTTCTTTGTTATATCTGTGAAGCCAAAACCCTCTGACCAAATAATTTTATCATCATCAACTAATGCTATGGCTAGTCCACAGATTTTTTCTTTTGTAATAACTTCCTTTACTTCTTCTCTCATTTCTTCGATTAGAGTATTGTAATTAATTGAATCCATTTTTATCACATATTTTATTTTTAAATGAATAGATTTAGAAACCAAGCATGTTTGATAAATTCAGAACCATTATATAAATAATTATTACAATTCTTGGTTTTCTAATTATATACTATAACTATAAAAAAGAAAATTCAGTAATACATTTGAAGAAAATTGTTAAGAGAACTAAACGATTTAGAATTTATTAGTTTAGCAGTAGGGCAACCATTCAACATAGCTGTCATGCTAAAGATAAAAGGTTGTGTAGAGATAAAACTTCTTGAATCTACATTCAACAAACTACAGAAAAGGCATCCTTTGTTGCAAGTAAGAATTTTTTCTGATGAAAATGATCGTCCCTGGTTTACATCTGAAGGTGTTGGAACGATACCAGTTACGGAAATTAAAAGAACAGATGATTCTCAAGCTTTACTTGAATTTCACAGACAACTTTCTACGCCATTTGATTTAGAGAGGGAGAAATTACCTTTAATCAGGATTTCAGCGATTTCTTCTCCTGAAATTACTGAAATAATTATCTGTGCTTCCCATACTATTTCTGATGGTTTCTCTTTGGTTTTCTTATTTCGAGACATGATTAAATATATGGTAAATCCAGAGGAAGAAATAATACCACTTGATTTTCCGAAAAAGGATGTTGATATTTTTACTCCAAAAATTAGAAGAATGATGCCAAAAACATCATTTTTCGCTTATATAGTATATGCTCTACTGAGATTCTATTATTTTCTTCGATATGTGTTTATAGGAAAACGGAAACCGGCTGATATTAATATAAAGGAAGATGACTTGGAGATTCACTTCTGTAAACTTACTGAAGATCAGACTGCTGAATTATTGAAGAGATGTAAGAAGGAGAAAGTCTCCGTTCATAGTGCCATAAGCACAGCATTTTCTCAAGAATATCCTATTTTTGGTAGTCCGGTTAATTTACGAGGAAGACTGAATCCGCAAATTGGCGAATCATTTGGTTTTTACTCAGGTGTTGCAGTTTACAAGAAGAAATACCGAAAATCACTCAATTTTTGGCAAAACGCACGAAGATTACAAAAGAGATTAAAGAAAGGTTTACGAGATAGAAAGCTCTTCTTAGTTCAAAAATTATTATCTAAAAGGATCTCTTTGGAATTACTACGAAAAATTGGTACGTATTATATTGAGATAGTAACTAAGAAACAACCCTTTTCAGTTGACAATTTAGGACTATTAGATAAACACATACAAGATATTGGATTAGAGAAATTCCCTACTATTGAGAGATTTTTTGGTGGAACAACAAATTTTCTTGATACATTCATTGTTCTATTTTACACTCTTAGAAGTGAAATGCATTTTTATTTCCATTATACAAAAACGAAATACTCACCTGAAGAAATCAGGTCATACGCTGAAACGGTTATGAAAAGATTAGTAGATGCAATAGAAAAATAGTGATACAATAATTGGAAAATTTTTATTAGTAGAATTAATCATTTTTAGTATTGTGGGTGATTTTCTTGAGTCTCTTAAAAGATGATAGAAAAACATTGACTGAAAAAGAAGCAGCAATAATTTTTGATGCAGAAGCAATAAACATTATTTATGAAACCAAACCTGAAATTGTTGAACGTTTATTACCACCGCCTTTAGAACCGTTTGAGATTCCATTAGTCAGGGTGTATATCGCTAATTTCCCAAGAACTAACTTTGGGATAATATACAAAGAAGTGGCATTATTACTAGTTTGTAAATATAAAGGAGAAATAGGAGTCTACACTCTCAGCATGCCTGTGGATAATGATATGGCTATGGTGCTTGGAAGGGATATTTTTGGATATCCGAAAAAAGTAGGCAATATCCATTTGGAAAAGAAAGGCAACAATGTTCATGGTTGGGTGGAACGCAACGGAGTTCGATTTGTAGAGATTAATGCAAAAACAGGAATCAAAATACCTGAAAAACAAGCAATAAAACACGGGTTAGGAGCAAATAAAAGTTAAGGAATTGGATTCAACTTTAAGCATTTTCCTGCACCAGATGTGAATGGTTTTGATTATAATCCGCGTTTAGTTAGACATCCTTTAGATTTTGAAAGAAGAACCTTGTTGAATGCTAAAGCAACTATTAAATTTAATCCATCAAAGGATGATCCTTGGTTTGAAGTTGTTAAGATGATTGGAGCATACTATGCAGTTCAGACAATAGGAATGTTAAAAGCTATAAAGTCGTAGCAGAAGTAGATCAAAATACTTTCATACCGTATTCTTTTCTGAAATGGGATGAAGAAAATATCTGAAGATAGAGCATGATTGAATAATGATTATTCTTTCTGAAGAACGTATTGGAAATAAATCATTGTACCATCAGCAAACTCTGCGTATCTTTGTGATTCTTTAGTGCTTGAAAATTCCTCTGCCAACCCATGAAACATTTTAGGGGTTTTCTTCTTAATGAGTTGACATCGTCTTTCGGAATCCAAATCCAGAGCTTTGACAACATTCTGAATAATATTAACTTCTTTTTTAACCTCAAGTCCGACCCTCTTGAATCGCTCTCGTAACTGCTCATTTTCTTCTTCTGTTCGTATGTCTGCAAACAAAAGATGTCCGCCAGGTCGAAGAACACGATGAACCTCAGATATGAAAGCATCCATATCATTGTAACTTCTTGAAGATTCAACATTAACTATCGCATCAAATGATTGATCTTCAAAAGGAAGCTTCTGAGCATTCCCCTCCACAAAAGAAAGACCAGGTACCTTGTGAAATTTAGTATTAAATTTAATAACATCCTTAGACATGTCTAAGCCAATATAGGAGGTTGGTTTGAAATACCGAGTAATATACGAAGCTCCACCACCACGACCACAGCCAACTTCGAGAACATCTTTGTTTTCAAGGGCAACATCTACTACTGTTGAGTGATATAACTGAAGACAATATCTCTCCTTTTCATCATTAGCCTGTAATTTTAGAGATTCGTGCTTGGAATCTAAATACTCGTAACCGTAATTCAAGAAAACTAATTCAGATCCATCATATTTTCTGATAATGAATCGATGCATTGATCGCCATAATAGTTTTTTTAAAAACATCGATGCAGAAAGATAAAAAGTAATGATTTTCCTCATTTTTCTAACCAACAATTTTTAATGTACATTATAATGTTTGATAAAAGAAGATTCCATTTATACTTCTTTCTAAATAAACCAAAAATACTCTTTTTTTAGCTTATTTTATCTCTGAAGCTTCAATTATGGCTTGTGTTGGTATACGTTGTAAACAATGAGGACATGTTCCCTTTGTTTTCACCCATTCAAATAGATGTGCGAAATGTCCTTTTGATTCACAAAGGCTGCATTTTCCAATTTCATCACCAAAGGAGATGGGTAATTTGCATACTGTACATCGGAGTATTCTTTTCCCACAATCAGGACAAAATTCACTATGCTTTTTAAGAGGAAAGCCACACCAAAAACAAGTTTGATACTTTTTTTCAGTATAATTAGCAAATTCAGATTGAGAAGATGCAAGAATAGGAAGATCTTCTTGAGTTTTTCTTTTTTTAGCATAAATAACAACAATACCAACAATTACAGATATTATTCCTACAATCGCGATTATTGGCCAAATGGAAAAACTAAAAGTACCTCTCAGATAAATAAAAGCAAAAATTCCACCTAAGAAAGTGAGACCCAAACCACCAATAGTAATTGATAATGTTTTATTATTAACCATTATTTTTCATCCGAACAATATTCAAGTTAATAATTAAGCAATCAATAAAATAAAACTAAACATAACTCTGGGAAATCAAGAATAAAAATTGTGATTTTTCTTCTTTTTTCTCTATAATACCCAGATTAATCCAAACTTTAACTTATTTATTTACTAAGCTAGTATGGGATGTAAAATAATAATGAGTCTTGACAAGAAAAAAGAAGCAGAGTTATTCTATGAGAAAGCCGTTGAACTGCATAAAGAACATAAGAAAGAGCAGGCGATTGAATACATAGAAAAAAGTATCAAGATAAATCAAGAAATTAATTATCTACCGGGTTTAGCTGAAACTATTTACTATGAAGGGATAATATATCATGAAACAGGACATGATGTAGAAAAGGCTCTAAATTTCTTTGAGGAAGCACTTCGACTTTTTAGAAAGATCAATGATGAGAAAGGCATTGGGAAAGCATTATACAATATTGGTTGGACCTATCGAGATATAGGGAAGCTAGAAAAAGCATTAGAATACACTAAAGAAAATTTAGCACTCCAAGAAAAAATAGGTGATGAAGATAGAACCGCTTGGGCGCATGTAAGTATTGGATGGGTATACACTGCAAGAAAAGAATATGATCTAGCTGAAGAGGAATATCAAAAAAGCATTGAAATCTTCGAGAAAAGAAAGGACGACAAAGGATTAGCTTTTACCTTGAGATTTCGAGCAACTAATCTAAAACACAATGAAGAACTTCAAAAAGCATTGAAGTATTTCCAGGAATGTTTGAAGTTATTTGAGAAAATTGAAAATAAATGGCAAATGGCTTTGACTCTAAATGAGATTGCTGAAATTTATGAGGAAGAGAAAAATAATGAGCAAGCAATTGAATACTATGAGCAGATGTTATCCATTTGTGAAGAGCTTGAAAAAACAGATGTTGTTTTGAATATTCTAAAGCACCTGAAAGAGACAAGTTTGAAAATAAATAATCAAGAAAAAGCAAAAGAATATACCAGAAAACTGAGAAAAGCAAGTGAAGGAAATTCTGTTAACTAAGAATCTCCTACGTTGATTATCAGACATTCAGTTTTCAAGTTCTTTTCAGATATTCATTCTTTTGTAGTAATTCCTCTGCTAATCTTTGTTGTGTAATATCCTCACCAGAACTAATAATGGCTTCGATTTCATTATCTTCATTTAATAAAATTGCATTTTTCCAAGAAATCAAACGTTCTTCTCCATCTTCTGTTAGAATATAGTTTTCGTAATCATCTTGAGAACTAACTTCTCCAGCTATAGCTTTAGCAAATTTAATCCTTACAGTTTCACGAATCGTTTCAGGAAGAAAATTATCAATCCAATTTTTACCAATTATTTCTTCCTTGGGATATTTCAGAATCTCACAACCACGTTTGTTTATCTGAACAACTTTACAATCTTTGTCTAAAACCACTAGAAGAGTTCCGGCAACATCAAAGTATTTCTGGGCTAAGTTTCGTTCTCTTCGCAATTTCTGTTCTAATTCGACTCTTTTTGTTACTTCAACCATGATAACAGCAATTGTAGAACCATTTTCATGATTAAATTTCTTTAATTGAGATGAAAGCCATTTCACTTTCTTACATGGAGAAATTATTCGATAATAGAACTCAGGTACAAGTTCTTTCTCTTCAACTTTTCTAAATTGCTCCATTACAAAATCAAAATCATCAGGATGGATTATTTTTTCTAAATCCTCAAATCTCAGAGATGAAATTGTGGATTGGGAATAACCAGAATGCTTGAAAACAACATCATTTGCAAAGATGATTTTTTCATCTTTGACTATTACAATCCCTGCTACAGATTGTTCAACAAGTGAACGGAATCTTTCTTCACTTTCTTTGAGCTTCAATTCGGTAATTTTTCGATCAGTATTATCAATGATTATAGCAGAAACTGAAACTAGTTTTCCATCAATACTGTAAGCACCAATATTGAATTGTAACCACCAGCGTTCCTCGCCATCTTTTCTAATAATTTTATAATCCATTACCTTAGGAATAACTCCACGTTTCATCTCATCGCAACAACTAAGAAAGTAATCTTTGAATTTCGGATGAACAATTGATGAAACGAAATTTGGTGTTTCCAGCCATTTTTCAACAGGAAAACCACTTAAATGTTCCAGAAATTTATCTGTGATTGAATATTTACAGGAAGGCAATTCCATTTTAACAAATCCTCTAACCCTTTTAGATAAAGTCTGATATAGACTTTCAAGCTCAGATATTTGTTGCTCTAATTGATTGACTTGAAATTGTAATTCCTTTTCAGCTATTAATTTATCCATTTCTGCTAAATGCTCAAACTCTACATATGAGCAATTGAATCCATTTTCCTCTAGCAAAGATTTTGCATCTGAGATTTTGTCACTCGCACAGTCTTCTAATTGTATTAATTTCACTACAGATTCTCCCTCAAATACATGGGATATTGTTACGTTAATGAGAATTAATAATCTTCAAAACGCTCATGGAATTACGAACCAAACAAGTATATAAACATAATAAAAGATTTGATTTTTCAAAGTAATCTTCAAGTCATAAGGCAGATAGAAAGAATAACACTAACGCTTGTCAATTGGTAATTCAACAAAATAAGAAGTATGTTCATGATCTTTCCTTTGTTTAAGAAGACCAATACCTACTCCATGACAAATAATCTTTTTCGGCTTAATCTCAATAAAAACATATGATTCTTTTTCCTTCTTAGATATTTCACCCTTTGGGATTACTAATCTTAAAATCCTCTTCTGCTTAAAGACTTCTTGAGGAATAGGATCTTCAAATTGAAGTAATCTAGCAGTAGCTTGAAAATAAATTGTTGCTGCAGGTACAAAACGTAACCAATAATGTGGATAAGTTATTGTCAAGGAAACATAAGGATTTTTCTGGATATTCTTAGCCTTGAAATAGTCATTTTTTGTTAAAATGTATAATCTAAATTTCTCTTGTGGAGGAGAAACTCCATAGACTATACCTGAGGTATGTGCCCTTCCAAGAGGTGAAACTGTTCCGAGTATACCAAAGGTTTTCTTCCTAATTTGTTTCTCAACAAATTCCCAAGATTTACCGTAATCACTCATTTGTTTCAAGAATATGTTATCGATTATGATTTTAAATGTTAAGAATTGAATAATTGGAGAAAAAAAAGAGAAAATGTCAAGCAACATCTTCAATTATAAAGAGAATGCCTGAAACGATTCCAAGAATTTCAGCAATACCAGGGATAAAGAGGGACAAGATTATCACAACGATACCAATGACCAAACCACGAACACCTATGAAAAGTGAACCAAGACCAACAAGCAAGACAAGCACTGCACAGACGATTGAAACGATGAATTGTCCAGCATATTCGATACCAAAGCCACCTTCCCAGATCCAACTATCACCAATCGCTTGTCCAAGGAGAGATAATATAGCAAAGACAATCCCAAGAATTCCAGCAATTAAAGCAAGTACTTCAGCAACACGATATAAACTAGTTCTTTTACGGGCCATAATAAGCACAATTTACTCATCAAGAAAAAAGAATAAAAGGTTTTGGTAAAAAGAAGAAAGAAAAAGGAGTTACTCATTTCTTCTTTTTCTTCGATGTTTTCTTACCTGACATTGAAGTTAATAGTATAATGGCTCCTATTAGTATGAATAATCCCATAATAACTGTTGGTATAATGTAACCAGAAGCGTAGCTATTAAAACCACCGGTAACATCATTTCCATACGGGATGAAGACCATTGAACCAATAAAACCAACAAGACCACCAAATCCCAAAAGAACACCAACAATTGGTCCTGGCAATTTAGATTTGGATAACTTACATTTCCTCTTCCCAGTAAGTTCATGAATGAGCCAGTAAATTGCACCCAAAACAATGAAGCCTATCCCAATTAGAGCTAAATAGGTAAAGGCTGTTTGAAAACCAGACGCGGAATAGATTGAAGTAACCCCAAGAACTCGCCACTTAGTAATACCATTAAAGAAGATTCTATACCAGTTATCACTGTCAACATAATTTTGTACCAAAGCAACTGTTGTTAAGATAATCAATCCCAATGCACCTAAAATAAAAGTAAGAATTGATAATAACAGATTTCTACTTTTTTTCTTCAAAAAAACACCAACTACGTTAGATAATTAATCTACTAACAAATCACATAATAAATTTTCTAGACTAAATTGATGGTTTGGGATTACGGATTACATATTTACGTTAAATCTATATCTTAGAAACAAGTAGGATATGTTTATTGTAAAAAATATTCACAGTTAACCACAAATTCTCCCTAAGAATCTTTCAAGTAAGTAACCAATTAACCAAATTATTCCTCCAAGAAAAGCAGAAATTCCAAAGGTAAAAATAAGGAGAAATGAAAATTTCTTTCTTTTAACTTTAACTGAGGTTTCATACTTCATATTACTAAAGAACAGCAAGAGACCAAATCCAGCTATCACAGAAAAACCGCCAACACCAATTATGAGGTAAAACACATAGCTTTCTAGATTAGGATTAATGATTTCAAATATTGAAATAATAGTACTTGCTACAATACCTACACCAAACAAAAAGTAAGAAGCTTGTTTAGCTGCTGGTGGCATATTCTTTCCCAGTTTCCGACCTCTTTTAATGGATGAACTATAACTGTCTATTGCTTTCACATTACTAATTTTCCCACAATTAATACAGTATCGACATTCAGCAAAAGTGGGTTCTTGACATTCATTACAACGAGCAATTGTGAAATGCCCTTTCTGATAGCTATCCCAATATTCACTTACTCTCACCAAACATTTACCGCACAGAAAGCCTTGAGCTGTACCATAAGTTCTCATAGTGACTCTAATAGCTGCACTACATTTTGGACAATAAATCTTATCAGTAGTTTTTCTAGGTATTGGTAAGACTAACTCAGAATCAATTTCAATGTCTGTATTCTCTTCAGAAGTAAATGACAAATTCATCCCACCCAATAATATCAAGATACTGTAACCTTGAGACTTCTTGTTTGTTTCGCAAAAATTGGGTAGAGATTACAAGAAACAAAAACTCAAAATCAATAGCACAAAACGAAAACCGGACGAGGGTAAACCAGCCCCCGTCGCAGGAAAAGGGATTATGATATCCTAAAAAAATTATAATAAAGCTTAAACAATAAAAGCATATACTATTCTAATTATGAATAATGAATATTCAATAATTGAATATTATCGAAGAAGAGCTCCAGAATATGAAGCTATTTATGGAAGACTTGATTCTGAAATTCAGAAAGAAAATCAAGAAACAGCAGAAATTCTGAAACAATATTTTATTGGAAGAAAAGTCTTAGAAGTTGCTTGCGGGACAGGTTATTGGACGCAATTATTAGCGAAAACCGCAATGGATATTACAGCTACAGATATTAACAAAGAAGTATTGGACATAGCGAAACAAAAAAAATACAAATGCCCTGTTTCCTTCCAAATAATGGATGCCTATCAGCTTGCTTTTGAAGATAATAGATTTAATGCCGGATTAGCGAATTTTTGGTTTTCTCACATTCCTAAAAATAAGATTAATCACTTCTTATCAGAGTTTCATCGAGTCTTGCGACCAGGTTCGAGAGTATTCTTTACAGATAATCACCACAAACACCTTTCTGATTCATTAGGACCAATTAAAACCAAAAAAGAAGATAAAAATACCTACAAATTACGGTTATTGAGAGATGATAGTGAATATCTTGTTATAAAGAACTATTACACAATGAAGGAACTTGTAAAAATTTTTAGTAAACATGTAAAGGGATTTTCTGAATTAAATGTTAATTTTGGTAAATATTTTTGGAGAATTACATACGAATTGGATTAATTTTTTCTTTTAGTTTATAATTGCTTTTTCCTCTCATAAGGACATCTTACTCTTTCTTTTCATATTCCTTACCGATAGAAAACGCTTTAGCTATTCGTTCACCTATTTTATAATAGTGTAAATCAGATGCATAAAGAAGAGGATCAACAGTGAGAGCATCAGGTCTTTTTCGATCAGAAACCAAATCTTCATTCACAAAAGTTTCATCAACCTTACCAACAAAAACATCCATGCCACCAACTGGAAATTCTTTGATAACGTTACATGAAATATTAATTGAGCATTCCTCAATAAGAGGAGCAGTTTTAATGTTTCCAAAAAAGGTTTTGAAGACTTCAGACTTGTCAGTTTTATGGCCAGTAGCTATGCCACAAAAATCAGATTCGACAACTAAATCCGATGAGGGAAAATTAATACTAAAAGTCTTGTTTTCTCGAACACCTATATTGGTGTAATGACTTTTGTGCGAAGAAATATACATAGTTGCAGGTCCCAAAGACATAATCCCTACATTACCAACAAGACTATAGTTTGGTTTCTCTTTAACAACAGATCCAAAAAGTGCAATGGGGATAGGATACATCAAAACTCTAGAACCAAGGTTTACTTTTTTCATAGAAAATGATTGTAAATAAATAATAAAAGAATTAAGTTGAATCTAGTAAAATCAATTAGATGGGTGAAAAACCGAACAGAGGGAAACCAACCACAGTCGCGTGAAAAGGGAGTTTAGCTTCGTTTTTTAAGGAAATATAATTGAATGATATTTGTGTATAATAGAGCTAGTTTGGGGTGGGTGTTAAATGAGTGAAAAATCCGAAGAACAAAAGACAGAATTCAAACTAGCTTATTTTCCGAAAATTTGTGCTGCCGTTTCAAGTATACCTATTTTAGGATTTTTGATTGTAATTTTAGTTGTGTTTGTAGGCGATGCACATCCATATGCGTTTTTTATTTATGGTGCATTATGTGGAATCATGTTCGGAGTTGGCATCATAGTAAGTATAATAATAAGCATCATTGTGTTTAATATTCAGAAAAAGAAGAGAATCGCTAGAAAAATAACTTGTCCAACTTGTCAAGTTAAACATGAACCGAGTACCGAATTTTGTAGTTATTGTGGAACCGATTTAACTGTAACCGAAACAAGTTAATCGAACTTTTATTTTCATCTGAACTCAAAATCCTTACACAGAACGAAAACCGGACGAGGGCAAAGCAGCACCCGTCGCGGGAATCTTTTTACATTGTGGTTTATTGGTTATTCATTCAATAATCGCTTGAATAACTAAATTAGCTATAGTTCGGGCTCTATATTCTTCCATTCGTGCAGTTGATATAACAACCAAATTGTATTCTGGGAGTACTTGTATCATTTGACCACCCCATCCCATAGCATAGTACCTATCAGCTTCTACCCAGAAGTGATATCCATAACCAGGAGGTGACCAAGGTCCATAAACAGAAACATTTTGCATATAGTCTATTGTTGATAACTGAATCCATTCTTCAGGTATAATCTGAGCTCCATCCCAAGTTCCGTTATTAAGATAAAGTTGACCAAATTTTGCTAGATTTCGAGGAGTTAAAAATAATCCAATTCCTCCATGATGTACTCCATCCGAACTTGAAACCCATACTACGTCTTCTTCTTCTATACCTATTGGTGAGAATAAATTCTGAATAGCAAATTCATATGTTGATTGATTTGTTGCTCGTTTTATAATTGCAGATAATAATTGAGACGAACCAGTGTTGTATTCATAATAATCTCCAGGATTACCATACATACTTCTGGTTATAATATGTTCAACACTGTCATTTTCTACGCCCATAGCCCAAATATCATCGTATTCATCATAGCTAAGGCAAGAAGTCATGGTAAGAAGATGATGAATGGTGATATTTTGTACACGACTATCCATGGGAGCTCCGCTTAATTCGGGGAAATAATCCAGTAGTTTATCATCGGTGCCATTTATGTATCCTTTATCAATAGCAATTCCAACTAAAGCTGAAGTAAAACTCTTGGTGGCAGAAAACAAGGTATGTTTGGTTGTAACTTTGAAATTTTGTTCTTGAGTATCAAGAAAATAACGTTCATAAATTAATTTGCCGTCCTTGAGAACTAAAATGGAATGAAACTTAAAATAATCAAATATACTTAAATTATCTTCCAATATATCCGGATCAATTCCAACTTCATCGGGTGTTCCAAGGATCCATTCATCTATTTCCTCAGTTGTATTTAATTTCGAATGTTTTCCCCATAATTTAATCGTCCAATCCCAACTTGCTGAGGCAAGGTATTGACCATCAGGGGAAAATTTCACAGCTTCAATAGTGTTCTCATGTCCCGTTAACTCTTCCTTTAGCTTGTATTTCTCCATATCCCAGATCTGTATACTGCAATTATGCATATTCCCAAAAGTTAACCAATAGACATCAGGCCATTCTAAATCTGAATCCACTGCAATAGCAAGTTCATAATTTAGTGGAGATTGACTAATCGACCAGATTGGTTGCCCTGATTGTAATTCCTTAATCATCTCACCCGATTGGTAATCCCATAATTTTACTGTCCCATCAAGACTTGCTGACATAATAGATGACTGGTCAATTGAGAAAATAACTGAAGTTACTATGTCAGTATGACCTTGAAATACATTTATCTGGGTTCCGGATTCGATATCCCATAAACGAACACTATTGTCCTTTGAACCTGATAGTAAATAGACTCCATCATCAGATATTGAAATAGACACTACTGCTTCCTGATGTCCGAGAAATTGCTTCAATATTTGACTATTGCTAGTATTCAAAATTTGCAAGTACTTTTCAGGTTGTCCATAATCAGTTTCTACTCCCATGTATTCTCCACCAGCAACCACAAGGGATTCTTCATCAGCCAGCCACTTTAAATCAGTGACTCCCATTGGATAGATAGAAAATGTCTTAATGTGTTCTCCTGAGGAGACATTCCAAAGATTAATTTTGTTATCATATCCTCCAGAAGCGATAATTTTTCCCGAAGGAGAAAATGCAAGTGCAATTACTCCGTAGTGGTGTCGAGATAACACATGCAAAGTTTCACCTGTTTCTATATCCCATATTCTTACACTGCCATCAGAGGAACCAGTTGCTAAGATTGGATCTACTGGTGAAAAAGCGACTTCCCTTACACGCCAACCATGCCCTCGCAACGTAGCAAAATTATTATTGTAAACACCTCTATCTACTAGAAGAAAAATACCAAGAATTCCAGAAGAAACAACAACAAGAATGA
>JABLTI010000186.1 GCA_013166835.1 Promethearchaeati archaeon
AAAAGTAATAGCTGGTACTGTTAAACTAAATTTAGTAAGAAATTCTGCATTACCAATTAATCCATCAAAATGGTCAGTAATTTTTGATAATCCCGGGGAAATTGGTGAACCAATCATGACTGTTAATGTACCCAGTAAAATTAGAGTTGCTTCACGTAACAATCCTTTGATTGGCTTCTCATTTTCTGCCAGCAAGACTATCCTTCCTTATCTCTAAAACATCTAATGTATTGTAGACTGTTATTTTAATTAGATTTGTATTCCTCTTCTGTTTAGGTATTCTTTAAAGTTCCTTGCTTTTTCGGTTAAAGGTTCAATACCAGAATCTTCCATATCTTCCAGTAAACTACTCAAATTAGCGATTAATCTGTTATCAGGAGAGAAACTTTCAGCTTCGATAGTATCGAAATGTTTGAGGAGTATATCAAAAAAACCACTAAAGAAGTCAGGAGCATTTGTAACACTCCGTTCTCCAGCATTATACACTGCTTGAATTAAATAGAAGTAGCGATCGTATGCTTCTTCATCTTTAAACAGAACATATGATATGAATGTAAATTGTAGTTCTTCAAAGAAACTGAACATATCTCTATTATGAGTATCTTGGAATGCTTGTTCAAATCTAGATTTAAATGTTGTAAGATACCATTCTTCCAACTCTTTTGGGGTGAGATTAGTAGGAGGAGTCATAGGTTCTTCTTCATTTATTGAAAAGGGATAGTTTTCATATTTTAGATGGTTAGTAAGATTAATCCAATATTGAACTAGAGAATGACTTACTTCCATAACTGGAATAAGTGCATGATTCATAGCACCACCAACAGCTATGTCTTTATATCGAAAATGTTCCTCGACATTACAATCAACAAAGCTCTTGCTTTGATAATCATATCTTTTAATTACTGCGTCGTTTGATCTAACTTCGCACCAAAAACCATCAACCATTTGACCGTCATCTTTCACGGTAACATAATGAATGCCTGGTTTCACTTCTGCAAAACCACGGAAGCCACCTTTTATTTCATAGACTGCTACGTCTAATTGGGCTTCCTCTTTAGGAATATCTCTTAGGATAATATAACCATACATAGGGATTACCTCCTTTTATGTTAATAGACACAGTCTTTTGTTCTTAAAATTATCAACTTCACTCAAATAGGAAAATATAATACTAATAGAGTAACGAATCAGATGATACTCATTCAAGGATGTAAAAAAAGTGTTTGATCAAGAACTAGTTAAGAAGATAAGAACAGCATTCCCTCGAGCTGAGAAAGACCTTAATGGGAGAAAAAGAGCATTTTTTGATAATGGGACTGGAACACTCGTATGTGAGAGAGCTGCTAAAGCAGAAGCTAAAGCACGTATTGATTGTAGCGCTAATATTGGAGCAAATTTTGATGAATCCAAAGAAGCTATGGAAACTGTCAAAGCTGGAAGAGAAGCTGTTGCAGAATTTCTAAATGCTCCATCTGGAGATACAATAGTTTCTGGTGAATCAGCAACAAAATTACTTTTTGATGTTAGTTATGCAATTGGAAAGGAATGCAAGGGAACAGAAAATGTTGTAATTACAGAATTGGAACATTATGCTAATGTTAGTCCTTGGAATGAGTTGGCAAGAGAAGGGAAAATCAAAGAGGTTCGATTTGCACGTATGAATTTAGAAGATGGAACACTTGATTTTGAACACCTACAAGAATTGATTGATTCAAACACAATAGTTGTCTCAGTGACATCAGCTTCAAATGTGTCAGGAACAAAAATTCCGTTAGAACGAGTAAGTAAAATTGTTAAAGAAACAAAAGCATATTTTGTAGTTGATGCAGTGCACCATGTTCCTCATGGGCCAATAGACGTTCAAAAATTAAATTGTGATTTTCTAGTTTTTTCAGGATACAAAATCTTTGGTTCACATGGTAGTTTTATGTATATGAATCCAGAATACATGGAAAATTTGAAACCATATAAAGTAAAACCATCAGCAAAAACTGGGCCATTTAAATGGGAATCCGGCACCAGAAATCAAGCAATGTTTGCATCCATTAAAGGGGTGCTAGATCACTTCCTCTGGATAGCAGAACAAGTCCAATCACAATATGAAGGAAAATTCAAGGAATATACTGGAAAGAGACGAGCTTATAAAATTGCAATGGATGCAACTCAACAAAATGAAAATGAATTGTCTAAGGCAGTTTTAGAAGGAATAGATGATGCTCCAGGTCTTCTAAATATTCCGAAAGTGAAAATCTTTGGAATAACAGACACTAAACGATTAGATGAACGAGATCCAACATTTGCATTCGTAGTAGATGGCGTTCCCAATGAAGACGTTATTAAGCATTTATGGCATGAAGGCGGGATAGCTACTCGTGCTGAGAATTTCTATTCATATGCTGTGGAAGTCTTTAAACAAAAGAAGGTTAATAGAATAAGTTTAGTCCAATACAATACTCTTGATGAAGTGAAAGATTTCTTGAAAACCTTGAATGTAATTTGCAACTAACTGACATTCTTTAGAAAATCTAAAATTAGTTGGTTTACAAGTTTAGGTTTCTCCATGAGAACTATATGTGTTCCACCTGGAATAACTTCAAGTCGCGCATTAGGCATTGCATTAGACATTTCTTGCATAGCCTCTAATGGGTAAAGCTGTTCCTCTCCTCCAAAGATAATAAGTGAAGGGCTTTCAATATTTTTCAATTGGTCTAACGTGAAGCTTGGTTCTCGCTGAGCCAAATCCATTTCTTTTTCGATTAAATTCAGCCAATTTTCTGGATCAGGCGCTACTTTTTCATACGCTCGCTTAATGAATTTATACTCTTTAGGTAAATTATTAGGATCTACATTACTAAACTGTTCAAAGATTTCTGGATGGAAATTAGATATATTATAATGAGTTTCAATTAGTACCAACTTGTTTACTAAATCGGGGTACTTTAAACCAAGTACCAAAGCAGTGCAACCCCCGTCACTCCAACCAATGAAACTCGCTTTTTTAATATCTAGTTTTTCCATCAATTGAGAAATATCTGAAGCAAGAAGTTCATAACTTAGAGGTTTGTCGGAATCCGTTGTCCTACCATGTGCTCGAGTATCCGGAGCCACAATCTGAAAATGCTTTGCTAATTCTTTGATTTGGAAAAACCAACTTGTGTAATCAGCCATACCACCGTGTAATAAAAAAACAGGTTCTCCAACACCAAACGTTGTGTAGTAGATTTTAATATCGCCGACATCGACATAATCTTCAATAATATTTTTTTTCTTCCAGGCGTTAAATTTAACCTGGCCAATTAACATTTTGATCATGCCCATCGTTAATTACCTCCATTACTCTATTTTGCTAGTGTTAAAGCAAATCTCATTCCTTCCTTAGCAAAAGCAATCCATTTATCAGAGGATTCGAGTGGGATTGTAACCCATTCTTTCATTATTTTTCCATTTCCAGGGTCGTATGGAAGACCTTCTCCAGAATTAAGGAGTTCTGTCACTCGTTCTTTAGGTAATTTCACGGTGATGTTTTCCATATTAAGAAAGACAAACATTTTCTTCTTAATTTTTAATGCCTCGCCTTGTTTCTGAACATCTTTCATTTTCAAAAACTGCTCTTTAATTTTCAACCAATGTTCTTCTGCAGACATGATAATTACTCTCGTTTTAAAGATACTATGATTTTTTACTTAAATTAAATATTCGATTTTTTCACTGTTTTAACAATTAGGAAATCAGGCCACAAGTCATCATCTAAGTAAGCATTTCTTGGAAATTTTTTCACTAGTTCTTCAGAGGCTTTTGGTTCACTCATTTCTCGAAGTATTAAATTATTCTTTACTAATTCATTTAGATACGAACTTATTGGTCTTTGGAAAGTAAGTGCCTGTAAGGCTCTAGAAGATTTAATTCCAAAAGTAAAAACTGCAGGTCTTTCATCAAAGTAATCTAAGAGAATTCTTAGCTTATCCTCATTTCTTTGACTATCTTCGGGAACTCTGAAGCTCGTGCATGCAGGAAAGGCAAAAGCTGGATGAGTAATACTAAACACGAAGATTCCATTTTCCTTTAAAATATAAGAAATTTGGTTTATTGTGGTTTTAAAATCCTCAATATCCATTAAAGCCATGTTACAAACTACTTTGTCAAAAGAAGATCTTTCGAATTTATCAGTCAATTTTTCAGCGTTTAATTTCAAATAATTAATTCCTAATTTCTCTTTCTTTTCTGTTTTAATCGCATAGTCAAGCATTTTTGAGATGTCAATTCCAGTAACTATTGCTCCTCTTCTTACTAAACCCCTCGCGAGATCTCCCTTACCACACGCGACATCTAATATTTTATCACCCTTTTCAGCATTAAGCAAACGATATACCTCAGGTAAAATCTTGTATTTGTGATGATAATCCTCTTCTTCTGCCGTCAACCAATGAGCAGCTAGAGTGTCCCAAATGGATATTGGATTGTAATCTTTAAGTGTATCAAGTCTCTTGAATGTTGTAGGTTTTCCAAGTGAAAGAACTCTTTCTGAACCCCATGCTTTATGAGGAAATTCTTGAGCTTCTATCTCTTCTTTAGAGATAGGTATCCAGACCATAACATCTTCAGCTGGTTTAAGATCTCCAATCTGAAAGGGGTGGGTTCCATTGTACTCAGCAAAATCCAACGCAGGATTATACTCCCCGCATTTATGACAAGAAATACTGTAATAGTAATCATAAACTAAGAATTTCTTTCTTACCATTTTCTCTTCTGTACAGCTGACACAAGTAAATTTCTTGCAAGTAGAACACCAAGAAATTCCATTGAAGTGAATCATCCCTCCACATTTATCACACTTGTATTTCCAATGAAGAAAACATCGAGGAGTGAATGAATTCTCATCTTTCGAAGCAAAATTTACGGAATAATCTTTAGCTACTTTGGCATATTCGGAACAATAGAAACACAGAGGTTTATCAGAAAAAGTCATAATAATACATTATTTGGAGAGTATAAAAAAATATTTGGCGAAACTTGGATCTATTGAACCGGCGACCTCCAGCGATCTCACTGCATTCAGGAGAATCACAGTTGTGAGGCTAGCGTCATACCGAGCTAGACCACTCGCACTTATCTCATTTTATTTTTGAAAAGCAATCTTAAGAATATTTTGACGATTATAGTGTGATTACAAGGATAAAGGAAGGGAAAAATGAATTTGTTTATCCTTTGCTTTCACGATTCTTCATTCTAAGTCTTTTTGACCCACACTTACGACATTTTGTGGCTCGTAAAGCATTTCTTGCATAGCATTTTCTACAGATTTGTACGTAAAGCAATTTTCGTCTTGCGAGTTCTCGTTTTTCTGGGTCAGCTACGGGCATTTTTATATCTCCATTTGTTTAGAACAATCTGCAGTCGATTTAATTCTTATTTAAGTTTTGTTCCAATAACGGTATTTGTCTCTAGTTTCTTTCACAACATCTATTTCTGTTCTTTTATTCTCATACTTCTTCTTTTATTGATTTGTACCATTCTACGGATTCTTTCACTGATTCTTCGAATTTGTATTTTGGTTTGAATCCTA
The DNA here is from genome assembly GCA_013166835.1 of Promethearchaeati archaeon. GTDB lineage: Archaea > Asgardarchaeota > Heimdallarchaeia > JABLTI01 > JABLTI01 > JABLTI01. The sequence goes on from JABLTI010000186.1 coordinate 5,564, forward strand.
GTTTCTCAGTAATTTTTGTTGTGATCAATTGATCTGAGGCTCCAAGCATTTTCACAGAAAATCTTGTATAATCCAAATTTAATGGCAGAAACTCCAAAAAGGCTGCAAATGAATAAATCATCCAATATGGGACTCTCATTTTTAGTGGTTTCAATCCTAATCCTTTGTTAAATTCATTTGCAAAATCTTTAAACGGTACATGAAAACTAACGAAATGAAATGCTTCTCCATCATTCTCTTTTGCTTTTTCAAGTGCAAGTAGATGTGCTCTTGCGGCATCCTCTGGGTGGACTACAGGTACAATTCCCTTCCCACCTCTGCATAGAGGTATCATTTTCTTCTTCAGATTGTCCATAAGAACTCTGGTTGGGTCATCACCTGGTCCAGAAATCATTGGTGGGCGTAATGCTACGAAGTAGATGCCTTTCTCTTGACACATTTTTCTCGCTAGGTCTTCCTGCATCTTCTTGGAAACTTGATAGTGCCAGAAAGGATTTTTGGGTTCGTAATCTTCTGTAAATGGTTCTCCTTTATTTGTACTCCAACCATAGACTGCAGTTGATGAAGTAAGAATAAAAATCGATCCTGGTTCTAAGCCTTCTAATAGGTATCTTGTCCCATCGACATTGATCTTCATAAAATCCTTTTTCTTTCCCTTAATTGCATATTTGCTCGCAACATGTATTACTGCATCTATTCCTTTTACCGCTTCTTTAATAGCTGCTTCATCTGTCATATCCCCAACAGCTATTTCTATTTTGTAATTATCACTTGTGATTTTCTTGCCTTTTTCTGGATTTCTCACAAAAAGACGAATTGTCTCAAGCTTAAATTTCTCTTTATATCCTGGTTTTTCTAATTCCTTTAGGATGTAACTTCCTAAGAATCCTGTTCCCCCTGTAACTAATAGCTTCATTTTAATCTCGCTAAAGTAAGAGATTCTTTTAAAATAATCTTTTGATAAAAAGCAATTCTAAATCTTAATTATGCTGTCTTCTTTTTTGCGGAAGTACTTTTGGTAGGTGTTTTTGTTGTGGTTGCTGTCTTCTTTGTTTTACTTGGTTTCTTCTTATTGGTTGTCGTCTTCTTTGCAGTTGAAGTTGGTTTCTTTGTTGTTTTCTTAGTTGTGGTTGCAGGTTTCTTAGCTGGAGATTTCTTGGTTGCTGTTGTTTTCTTCGGAGTAATTTTTGGCTTTGTTGGTTTTGGTTTTTCGACTACAGCTGCAACTGTTTCCTCAAGACCAACTGTAGTAATAAAGGTTCGACCATTATTCATGGTAATTGCTGCGTTTATTCTTTTTTGTACTATTAATCGATAGATAATTTGTTCTGCTTCCTCAGGTGTGACATATGAATTTTCAAGGAATACATCCATTGGAACGTTTTTGACCCCTTGTAACGTTTGAATGATTTTCGCTTCATAAAATCGCTCAATTACTGTTATCGGGATTTCAATTTTCTTGTCAACCACTTTCTCTAAAAGCCCAAATGATCCTTCTTTGTATGCTTTTATCATCTCTTGAATTACTTCTACAAAAATAGGTCCTAATTTTTTGAAGTTTGAACTCTTCAGTAATTTTTCAGCTTCGGCAACACTGAATGATTCAATTATTGTTAATCCTATTAGTGATGCGTTGTAATCTTCTAGTTCTTCAGCGCAGCGTTCAGCTAGTTTGTCATTTTTTGCTATGAATTTCAATCTGGCTTTTATGGCAATTCTTGTTAATTGAAAGTTTCCAGAAACAACCTTAAGAGTAACATCATGCAATATTTTCGCAGGAACTTCTGGTACTCTCTTACCTATGATTACTTCTTCTATGAACTCTTCTAATTTTTCACAACAAATCTCAGGTGTTTGAATGGCAATATCATGTAAGGATTTAACCAAATGCTCTCGTATATCCTCGAGAGGTTCCTCGTAGGTATTCTCTAAAATTTCTAAAAAGTATCCTTTAAACAACTCTGGGTTGCTTTCTCCTAGGATTTCAAATTGCTGAGAAACAGCTAACCGTACATCTTGTTGAGATTCGTCACTTAATTGCATCATTTTTGGGATTAGACTCAAACCTAGTTCTGGAGAAATTTTGGATAAAACGGTTAGAGCTTTTATTGCTTCAATTTTTGTGTGTGCATTCCCCTCTGATAAAAGCTTGAACAATGCTCCTAGTTTTGAAATTGATTCTTCTAAGCCAACCATAAGATCCTGTACTTTTAGCGATGTACTGGCAATTTGTTCTTTCGCTATAATTTCTTTCTTATCCATAACAACTTCTTCTTCGAGTGTTTTGGATAATTGCTCTGTCGCATCTGCCTGTGTTGTTTCCACAGTAGTTGTACCAGTGAGTTTCTCAGCTTCGATTGGAAGCTCAACATTAATTGGAATTTCATCTTCTTCTTCCGAAACTGGTTTGGCTTCTGTGCTTTCTTTCTCATCAGCTATTTCCTTTACATCTTCTTCTTCAATTACTATAGCTTGTTCTTCTTCTTTGATTTCTGTCTCTTCTTCCTTAATTTCCTCTAACTCTTCTGGTTCCTCTACAATTTCTTGCTTCTCTTCCTCT
>JABLTI010000072.1 GCA_013166835.1 Promethearchaeati archaeon
CCACTATATAATGCTAATTCTAAATCTCCTTGTTCCGTTCGAGTAGGCAAACCAGTAGCTGGACCAGGTCGCTGTGCAATGTGAATAACAATAGGTGTCTCAATCATTCCACTCAAACTTATTCCCTCACTCATCAATGCAAATCCGCCACCGGATGTAGTAACCATTGCTCTTGCCCCAGCATACGCTGCTCCTAATCCAGCATTTATGGCTGCAATTTCATCCTCGGCTTGTTCAACTAAAATATCAAAATCAGCTGAATGCTTTGCAAGGAAATTTAAAACTCCAGTTGAAGGACTCATAGGATATGAACAAATAAAATTGCATCCTCCAGCAATAGCTCCCATCCCAACAATATCTGCACCATTAACCATTATTTCTTTTTCAGTTTTCTTTTTTGGTTTAATTTTAATCTCAATTCCCTTTGATTTAGCTATTTCATTTGCCATTTCATTACCCTTTAGAAATGCTTCAATGTTCTTCTGAACAATCTCATCGCTTTTACTAGCAAATCTATCTCTCAGATATTTTTTGCCTAATTCCTCATCTATATTGAATAATTCAGTAATAACTCCAGCAGCAATAGTATTTGAATAAATGCGATGACCTATTTCTTCTGCGATTTTTGTCCAAGAAATCTCAATAATATTGTATTCTTTAACATTAAGTTCATGCCTAATATTTTCAGGTTCACCAATGATGAGTGTATCCTTTGTTATTCTTTTTCTTTGTCTGGATATTGCAGTTTTATTAAATGGTATGAAAATATCAATTCGATCTACATATGCTTTTACTTTGTCAGATGAAATCCGAATTTCTGTTGAATTTGTTCCTCCACGAACTCGAGACATATACTCTTTCAACGCAGCTACATAATATCCCGCTTCATGCAGAATATGTGTTAAGAATTGTTCTACCGTTTGTATTCCCTGACCTGCAGCACCACAAAGAACAATAGAGATATCACTTTTATCTGAAATTGTATGTTTGGACATAATACTACAATCTAATTAGTTTTAATTAATATTTTCGCTTTAATAGGTATAAACGAAATTTATTGATTTGTTTATAGACCACATTACTGAAGAAACGACCTAAGAAGAATCTAATCTCTCATTTCTTTTAGGTAGAATAACGAAAACTATACCGAACAAAGTTATTATTACAAAAAGAATTGTTGAGAAAATAAATCCAGCACCTATTTTTGTATCGTTATTCATGATTTTTAGATAATTGATAAATGGTAAATACAGCATCACACCGAGAAAACCGATTATTCCAACTAATGCAATAAAGATTCCCAGAATGCGTTTAATATTTCCACGATATCTTTCATCATAACCTAAAAAGAAACCTAAAGTAGGAACAAGAATAACAGAAAGAACTAATCCAATAATAATTAATATTGGTGAAAGTATCAGGAAATTATCTAGTGTACTAGATCCACCTGTGCTAACTAATTCAGTGTTATTATAAATATTCCAATGACCAAAGAAAAATGTTTCATACTCGTAAGTGTTCACACCAAATGTCCAATTTCTAGTAGTAAATGGTGTGTAAACCATTATTATACTACATGAAAGCATCATTGCTAAAATTGCTATTCGAATAATAGTTTTAACAATGGAATTTTTATTTGACATTGAACCTCACTCATTTATTACATACACATCTATAATTAATTGTTTTATTAAGTGTTATCAATTTTATCTCAAATGATATATTCTATTTTGCTTTCTGATTTTCATCAGACATGAAATCTTCAAGAGTTACCGTTGGTTTCTCATTCGCTAATGATGGAAATATTTCTTGCCAAGGAACAGCAACAGCTTCCAAATCATTAACTTGTAAGATATTCATTACTTTTTCACTAAAACTTTTTGCAATCAAAATTCCTCTTACCGTTATTTTCTCAACCTGCTCGAAGTATTCAACATATCTTTTCAATTGATGAGCATCAGATGGGGTAGCTGCTCGTTTCTTTACTTCTACAATTATGATATTACCTTCACGGTCAACTCCTCTTAGATCAAGAAAACCAAATGGGGTATCATATTCTCGAGTCGTAGGTTGAAAATCTTTATCGATTATCTCTGGATGATCATATAAATAATTTGAGAGATCTTTCTCTGAACCATAAATACTAAGGGATGCAGAATCGTAAGCATCATATAGAGTTGCTTGATAAATTTTATCAAAAATAATCTCTAAAGTTTCCTGGGTTTTCGTTCTGTAAGATTTAACGGTGAGTTTATTGTTTTCGAAGAGATAGTTTATTTTCCCAGCTCCAGAAATCTGCCAATTCATAGGTTTCAGACCTTTTGGACCATGAAGAATAAGAGTTTCATCTTTTTTAATAAATAACAATCTGTCACCTTCAGGAAGATATGATTTAATCCTACCATCAAATATCGCAATGCATGATCCAAAAATAACTATCATTTTATTAGTAGATTCGTCATTTAGTTGTTTAACTAGTTTATCGAATTTTCCTTGAAGTGTTTGAATTTTATTCATAGATACGTATTCCTGCGAAGGTTTTACTATCTTACTTTTAAGCTGATTCCTTTTAATTTATATAAATAATCTGGATTCCTAGTTATTAGAAAAACCTAATAAAGAAAATGCTCTTTCTTATTCAATTGAGAATAGATGTAATCTTTAAATTACTATAGACTGTTTTTATTTGGGTGTGATTATTAATGGCGAAGAATTCTTTCCTAAGAAAAACCGCAAGTATTCTTGTTCTAATCACATTTGTAATTACAATCTTCTCAGATGCTAGTTTCTCAAGTTTATCGCTAAGTCATGGGGAAGCAGTATTAGAAGATAATTCCGAGTCAAAAATGGTATCTGAGAATAATTTAATCATTGATGAAGCACCAAAACCCATGAATTTTGATAGTAAAGATACTGTGTTTGGTGAAGGTGTACATTTGACACCTGATGATTTGACAAGAAATTCCTATTCCGCTGCACAAGGAACTGATGGACGATTACATTGTATTTGGAAACAGCAACACACTCAGCATGGGCTTTCATTATTTTATTCCTATTCAAATGATAGCAATGGTGAGAATTGGAGTATATCTGAATTACTATTTCGATTTGAAGAGGATATTATCACACCAAAATTAGTCGTAGATAATAATGACAATTTGCATATAGCTTTAATCATAAAGAGGCTCGAATATTCTCGAATTTATTATCTTAATTATTCTGCTGCTAATTCTACAAAAACCTTAGTTCCTGTTTTTACTACAAACAGCACCGGTATTTCTAGTTTAAGAATTGGAATCTCTCATAATGATACAGTCAATATTGCCTGGATCTCAAAAAAAGGAACTAGTATACCATTCGCTTGGGATAGCAAGATTAATTTACAAAGAAAAAATTTAACTACTAATGAATGGTTGCCGGAACCTTTGGTTCTGTATAATGAATCAAATCCGAATATACTTGATATAAGTACTGATTACAATTCCTTACACATTTGCTGGACAAATAGTTCTGATTTTTTGGATACTCAAACAATTTCTCATATTTTCTTTAATGAAAGCACTAAAATTTGGAGCACATATGAATCACTTACACTGAGCTCAAATTACATCAGAGTACTTGCTATTAATGTGGCTAATGATGAAGGATTACATGTTCTTTGGTCAGAAGGGAAATCTTCTAGTGCATTACATTTTCTTAAATGGTTTTCGAATGGTACAATCTTTTCTCCATCAAATCGTATTAATAATGCAGATGGAAATAATTATCATGCCTATGTTATTGAAAATGAAGCTTCAGGTGATTTGCATTTTGTTTTCGAAGATGAATCAGGATATCTTATTAGCATCTATCATCGGAAAATGTTAAGTAATGGTTCAATGACACCTATTGTTCAGTTATCAAGCACAAGTTATTCTAATGAACCTGTTTTTATAAAAGCTACAGCTTCTGCTGATATTTTTGGTTATTTATTATACATAAGTGAAGGCTCTCTCGTTTATCAGTATCTAAATACTAGTGAAATCTGGTTTACTTCCGGCATTGTTTATTATGGAACACAACAAACGCTTTTACAATCAGCTGTTGTAGACTCAGAAGGAGTAATTCATCTAGTATGTCTACACATAGTCTCAGGAAGAAGAGAGATTTTTTACCTAAGAAAATTAGTAAATGACACTCGTTGGACAGGTTTTGAAAGTTTATTTGTTGTACCAGCTGATATAAATCCACAATTAGTTATTGATTCAAATGATACTCTCTATATTTTTGGAGTTATTCTTGATTCAGGATCTGGATTTGATGCTATTCATTATAGCTATAAACTAAAAGGACAAAGCAATTGGTCTATACCACAGCTTTGTTATACACCTATTGGTCATGTACCAAATAGAGCCTATTACCACCCTCAAATGAATGAGAGACCATATTCTGATAAACCAACTGTCATTGTTGATGAGAATAATACACTTCATCTATTCTGGAGAGAATTTTTCGGAGATCAAATGCTTTTAAATTATGCATATAAATTCTCTAATTCGACTGGATTCTCTCCGAGAGAAATACTGCCATCATATCAAACTGATTCTCAAATTTATCATATATCAGTTTTATTCGATCAAAACAACACACTTCATCTCGTTCATGGAGAATTTATTAATGAATTGGAAGTATCCATGATTATATACAGAACATTATTGCCCAATAAAACCTGGTCTGAATTATCATTGATAGATGCAGCCTATGACTGGTTATACCGACCGAAAATCATACAAGAATCCACTGGAAAATTACAATTATTCTATACTTTAAACAGAATATTTTCAATTTGGCGAGAACTATATTATTCAGATTTTAAGTTGTATGAGAGGATGCCAGAGGATAATAATTGGATATTTAAGGAAACCTTCATGCGGGATACTGTGACTGCTGGATATTTCGATGCTATTTTGCTGGAAGATGATACTTTCTATTTAGTATACTTCCAAGGTGATTTCAGTAGTCCATATTGGTACGTAGAATCAAATGAGTTTTTAACAATACGAAAAAGAACAACCGAGGGTGATTGGGAGAATGAAACTTTACTATTCAATGCTGAATTCACAAAAGTAACACCTGCAATTATCTATAATCAAGTGGAAGAATTAATCTACATATTTGCAGAAATAGAGATGAATGTTAATTGGTTTGGCATTCAAAAAGACACAGACAAAGACACATTAGGGGACATTGATGAGGTAACATGGGGAACGGATTATCTGAAAGCTGACACCGACGAAGATGGACTCTCTGATGGTTTTGAAATCAAAATATCATTGACAAATCCATTAATAAAAGATACAGATTGGGATGGATTATCCGATTATGAAGAGGCTATAATTTACTTATCTAATCCTCTTTCTGTTGATTCGGACAGAGATGATGTAGAAGATGGGGATGAAGTACTAATTTATCATTCTGATCCAAACCTACAAGATACAGATCAAGATCTCTTAGATGATTATAAAGAAATATTCGAAATAGGTTCAAGCCCAATTTTGAATGACACCGATTCGGATTTGATGCCAGATTTCTGGGAATATATCAATAATTTAGATTTAAATTTTGATGATTCACAAGATGATGAAGATGATGATGGACTAGTAAATCTGGATGAGTACTACGTTGGAACAGATATATACAATCCAGACACAGATTCGGATTACCTTACAGACGGAGATGAAGTACATAATCATACTACAAATCCTTTGAATGCTGACACAGATTTTGACACTCTGACAGATTGGGAGGAATTAATGAAATATTACACAAATCCATTTTTGGAGGATAGCGATCAAGACGGTTTCAGTGATCGTTCTGAAATTGAAAGTGGTACCAATCCTAATGATCCTAGAGATAATATTCGATTACGCAAGCTTCGCACCGCACTAATGTTTTCCATTATTCCTGTTGGCTCGCTAGTAATTTTCGTTACGGGCATAGAGACGAATTTCAGATTGAAAGCTAAGAAACAAAAGGAAATGGAAGAAGCAGAGCTATCAAAGGAAGAACAAATTTTAGAAGAAATAATTTCCAATGATAAAAGTGGCTAGATATCATTTGCTAGTATTTTTGAAATATTATCTTTAACTCTTGTGATATTTTCTTCTGTGGGATGAAAGAACACCCAACCAACGGTTATTGTTGCTAAAAGTGAAATTGTTTTGAATATTTTCTCTTCTAATCGATAATTATCTAAATCTAATTTTTTATCTAAAGAATAATTTTCAAGAAAAACCCTTATTAAATCTGAATCTAGCATCCAATCTTTTTCTATATCAAACAAATCAAATATTGGATCTGCAGCATATGACCATTCGAAATCAAGTATAGCTTTTATTTTCCAAGAATCTTGTTTTTTCACTAGAACATTCTTAGGATGTAAATCACTATGAACTAAAAATGGTTCTGTTACAAATTTTGTTTTATCCAGATTCTTTTCAACAAAATTTTGCGCTTGAGTAACAAGTTTAATTGGAAGAAGCCTACTTGTTCCAAGCATTTTAGCATATCTTCTCGAATTTGCCTTCAGCATACTTGTTAAGGAATAAAATCTTCTTGGACAACTATATTCCTCAATATCCCCAAACATATCAAATTTGAGATTATGCAAATTCCTTACAGTTTTCGCAAATTCCGTTATAATTTGTGTTTTTTCCTTTATTGTTATTTTCTTCCAAATTTCTTCTAATGCTTCTCCTTCTACAAAGTTCATTACAATAAATCTGTAACCAATATCCTTGGTATTATTTTCAATGTGAATAATCTCAGGAACAGGAACATTTTGACTTCCTTTAGAAGAACCACTAGTTGTTTTATTTATAGAAGTGAACCTCTTCATTAGATTCGCTTCTTTTTCTAAACGATAATTATCCATTTCTGAGATAGGTGGTCTAGTTAGAATTTTTATGATATATTTCTTATTTTCTACTTTGAAACTGTACAACTCATTAACTGTTTTCTCTGGTATTTTCTGTAATTCCAAGATTTTTTCTGTAGAGAAAATAGTTTGCAATGTTTTCAAAATCTTCTCTGGATCTGTGTCACCCACTGATTACACCTTTGATATTATTTGTTAATATTCGATTTTAATTATCTCTAATTTATCACATTATAAGATATTGTAGTTTTCTTATGATACAATATCCTAATTAAATATAAAACATAAATAAATCCGAGGATGAATTTTGAAACTTGGCATATCATTTGGTTTGAATTTTGCGGATGTATCTACAATAAGTGAATTTTTGCAATTTGCACACAAGAAAGAACTTTCATCTGTAGAACTTGTCGCAGAACCACCCTTCTGTCATGTTAACTCAATATCTCCAGAAACAAGAAAAGCCATCAAACAAGAAGCATTAGATCTAGGATTAAAGCTTACACTACATGCTACTTTCTCAGATGTAAATATTGCAGCATTTAATGAAAATATCCGGTTATTTTCTTTGAAAATTATGAAAGAATGCATTGATTTTTCACAAGATATTGGTTCTGAAATCGTAACGATTCATCCAGGCGAACTAAGTGCTGCGGGACATACTTATCCAAAAGAAATTAAAAGAAACAATTATGCTTCTTTCAAAGAACTAGCAACTTATGCAGAAGATAAAGATATAAAAATTGGTTATGAGAATATGCCCATTTTTCCTTGGACGCAGTATGAAGAATGCTTTGAACCCGAACCATTAAGTCAGATGGTTAATAAAATAAACTCAAAATCATTAGGAATTACTTGGGATATTGGCCATTCAAATACAACAAAATTTTCACAATTAGATTTCTTAGAGCATTTCAAATCAAAATTGGTACATATCCACATCCATGACAATGCGGGTCATGTAGAAGGTTGGAAGGATACACATCTTGAAATTGGGAAAGGAAACATACAGTGGGAATCATTATTATCTGAAATTAGGAAAACGAACTATGATGGTTTCTTTATTTTAGAACTAAATAGTAAATCGACAATCAATAATTCATTGGAATATCTTTCTCAATTATAGAAATTAATATTTCAAACTATTTTTTTATTTACGAAATATATTCACTTAATCTTTCGAATACATCTTCCTGTTTCTTTTCTTGGAGAAATTCAATAAAGACCTTCAATTTTTCTATTGTTTCTTTTGAGAGATTATGTTCCATCACGCAACAATCATTATTTGCGTTTTCTTCATTAACTCCAATTAAAACTAGGAATGATTTCAAGATGTCATGTCGTTCTTTTACTTTAATAGCTATTTTTCTTCCTTTCTCTGTTAAGGTAATCGTTCCATATCTTTCGTACTCTACAAAGCCATTTACTTTTAATTTGGTAATCATTTCTGTAACACTTGCTTTACTTATCCCTAAAAGATTGGCTATCTCAGTAACATGTGCATGCCCATCATCTTCACTAAGAAGTAGAATTCTTTCCAGATAGTCTTCTACTGTAGCTGTAATAGCCATTTCATCCTCATTCTTAGGAGTCATTGATCTGTCACACTATCAATTATTAACAACTAATATTTATAGAATCTGACTCAAAAAGTTATAGGAATTTCATCGGAATATTTATTTCTTATACAAATTCATCTTTAATTGATTTCATCAAAAAATTCCATTTGAGGGTGAAAAAATGGTCAATAAAAAATCTGCAAAAAAAGATGTTTTAGTAAAAAAATTAGGGATTCTAAAGCTCGGAAATATAGCTTCATCAGTTCTGTTGGAAATGTTACTTGATGAAAGAGCTGATCGATTAGATATTGAAGTTAGAACCATTTCCTCTGGAGCAAAGTTACAAAAGGAATCAATTAATGATGCTTTTGAAATTTTCTCAAAACTTTCATTTGATCTTGTTTTAGTTGCTACTCCAAATGCTTCTCTATCCGCCCCACTTGAAATTATCAAGAAGTTGGGTGAAACAAAAACGCCTGTAATTGTATTAACAGATATTTTAAAGAAAGAAACCCGAGAGGAGTTAAAGGAGAAGAAAATCGGTTATCTTGTAGTAAAACCTGATGCAATGATAGGTGCCCGTCGAGAATTCTTAGATCCAACTGAAATGGCTATTTTTAATGCCAATTTAATTAAGATATTATCCATTGGAGGAGCTCTTATAGCAATTCAACAAGAAATAGACATAGCTCTAAATCTTATTGTTTCTAAAAAAGAGATCAATCTCCCACAGATTGTTCTAACTCCTGCGAAAATTGTGAAATATGCAGGTTTTGCTAATCCATATGCTGAAGCAAAAGCAAGGGGAGCTCTAGAAATTACAGAACAAGCTGCTAAAGTGAACACAGAAGGTTGTTTCAAAATAAATGAACGATCTGAATACATTGCCCAAGTGGCTGCAGGTCATGAAATGATCCAAATTGCAGCAAAACTTGCTGAAGAAGCTCGAGAAATTGAGAAAGCAAATAACAAAGTTCGAAGACAACCTCACAGCTATTATGGTGAAATACAAGATAAAAGACTCCTAAAGGAAAAACCTGACTCTAATTATGATTAAAGAGATGATTAAAAAATATGACATTATTAATGGATCAATTATTTACTTGCCCAAATTGTGAAGTAGTCTTTCAATCCAAAGTTGCCGGTAGCTATGACACTTTTGGAAAAAAATACAGTGATTTCTATGTTGGAAGTGGGTCCGAACCACAACCAATTCTACATTTGAATAATATTTGTCCAAAGTGTGGATTTGCTGCTTATACCATTGATTTCAAAGTCTTTAGTATTGACTTGGAAATTGTAGAGAAAGCAATAAAAGAAACAGAAAAATTCTCTGGAAGAAAAGCTACCGAATTCAATGCCGGTGATGGATTTATAGTAATCTCCAAATATCTAGGTAATGAGATCTCAAAAGAAAGCTTAGTTTTTGTTTTATTACAAGCATCTTATGCGTATAGAGAGCTTGGAGATCCAAAATTAGTTGACTCTAGAATCCTAACGCTTGAGATAGTTGAAGATGTAATTGAAAAGCAAAAATTTTCAGAAAATCCTGAAGAATTATATCTTTATCTAGCTGGTGAATTGTATAGACTCTTAGGTAACAATGTGAAATCCCTAAAATACTTCAAGGAAGCTCTCAAGAAGGCAGATAGAAATTCTAGGATTTCAAAAATCACACAACAGCAATTAACTAAACCCAGTGAAATTATTCCAGAAAGTCTCTTTAAATAAAATACCTCTTTCGTTTTTTCACAATTATTTTAGTCAGTAGAAATTCCTATTAAACAAACCTTAAAAACTTTAAAACTATCAAACTTGTTAGCTTCCCCAAGAAATTTCGATAAAAAAATAAATTATTTGGTTGATTTGCAGGTGAAAAAATGAGTACAGCAGATGAAGCAGCATTTTTCAAAGTTCTAATTGTAGGCGATGGAGCTGTTGGAAAAACAAGTATTTGCACTCACATAACAACGCAAGAGTTTTTCGCAGATTATCACTTAACCGTGGGGTGTGATTTCTTTATTAAACGATTATACGTTAACAATATTAGTGTAACACTTCAAATTTTTGATGTAGGCGGTCAAGATCACTTTGCCAGAATGAGATCAGCATTCGCAGATGGAGCGAAAGGTATTTTCTTAGCATTTGATGTTACTCGGAGAGATAGTTTTTATAGTCTTGAGAATTGGATCAATTCTGTTCAAGAAGGATTAGATCCCAAGGCTCCTAAAGTATTAATTGCAACAAAATCTGATTTAAAAGCTGATGCTGAAGTTTGGAAAGATGATGTCGATAGTTTAGAGGGATTTAGTATAGATGCTTATTTTGATACTTCCTCTTTAACTGGTGATGGCGTTCCTGAAGCATTTGAAACAATGGCAAGACTCCTTTTAGCAAGATACAAAGAAGAAGAATATATGAAATCAGCTCAGCAAATTAAATTTGTCGAAGGTTTTTATCGAACTTAAGAAAATGAATGTATTGAGAAGTTTATGTTCTTCTCAATCAATGCCCAATATAACTTCCGCATTTTGGACAATAACTTGTTTCAGTGTCTATTTTTTCTCCACATGTTTGACAAATACTAGTTGTCTTCTTTGATTCTAGTTCTTCATCAACATCTACGATTTTGACATCATGCATTTTTGATTTACGAATTGTCTCTTTATGTTTTCTCTTTCGTTCTTCTTCTTGTTGTTTTTTCAAGCCACTATTATATCTCATATCAGGACATTCGTTTACAATACGTTTCCAATTTCCAAAGGTTAACCTATAAATTACATTTGTTAGTAATCGCCATTCTTCAATATAGATGAAGATTGGGAAGATTAATCCTAATGAAACAGTTGTTAGTAACCAATTTCCAAATGCTATGAAATTCCCAACGAAAATATAATAAAGACAACCGAAGTCACGCCAGACCTCTTCTTTTTCATGTATTGCCCCATATAGAAAAGCAGAATTAAAATAAACCCAATAATAAAGTGCTTTTGGAGGTCTTCCACGGCTAAGAATTACTATGCAGTAATAAGGAAATAAGATTAAGTGCCCCGGTAGAACGACCAAGTTCAAAATGAAAGCTACTAATGGTGCATATGTGAAGTATGCAAAACAAGTTCTTCTTGGTATACAAACAGTTCTTAAACCTGGGATATTAAATTGATAAGTTTGACTTACATCTGACACTTTGACCACATCACTGTTTATATCTTTCAATTATAAAATAGTTTGTAATTAATTCTTTTTCTGTTTTATTTGCCATTCTTCTTGACAAGATTATGTTTAAGTATCCAATCAGGAGAATCACTAATCGCTTTCTTTAATTTTGTAATTTGATTTGGATCGGTTTTTTGTAGTAAATTAAAAATCTCTCTTGCTCTTAGGAAATCTGTAACATCAAATAATCCTACTAATTCATTTATAGCAAATTGATCTTCTGTTTTTGCTAACATGATTAAGGCATCTTTGTATAAATCTTCGTCAATTGGATGTTCTATCAATTCCTTTATTTGAGAAATTGGTAATGGCGCAGTTGTTATTTTTAATGATTCAATTGTACTATCAAGAATCGTTATTTTTTTGAATTGTTCACCTAGCTCAGAAAGCCATTCATCATCTTCATTATCTTCTTCGATTTCTGAATGCATTTCAGAGGTTTCGTAAACATCTGTATCAGTTGTTCTTTCAAAGAAATCAATCTGTTCTGGAACATCGTGATCAAATGCTATGAAATCCTCTCTTAATTCAAGTGGTTTAGAGGATTCAGAATTCAAGCGATCAATCCATCGATATATCTCACTCTCAGCGAGTTTTTTGTCCGAGGTAGCTGTTTTTTCACTAATTTTATGAGTTGCACCGATTTCTTCTACATCCCTTTTCTTAGTTTTTGCAGTGCTCTCCTCATATTCATCTTCATCCCATCTATTTTCATAGACTATATCAACTGCTCCTGCTAGTTCAAGTATACCCTCTTCAATAGCTTGATAGATTGATTTCACAAAAATTGGTATAACAGTCTGTGAATTTAGGGTGCCAAGTGCGGATATCGCTTCTCTTTGGACACTCATAAATGATTCATGTAATGAGAAGTTAACGAGTTTTTCTTCTATTACATCATTTAATACATTTAATGATTTGATACTATTGATTGCTTGATATCTTATCTTTGGATCATAATCATCTAACGCATCTTGAAGTGACGATAAAGCATTTTCATGTCTCAGATTACCTAAAGCAAATAAGGCATTCCAATAATACAATTCAGTAAAATCATAATTAAACCAGCTTAATACATCCAGAGTGAAGGATTGATTGATTGCTCGGAGAAGTTCATTATCAAAATCATCAATATAATCTACATCGGAATGCATTAGATTAGATTCTTGAGATGAATTATTTCTCTTATCGGTATTGACTTTTTGATTGATTTCTGAAATAATATAATCAACTGATGAAACACTGCCTATCTTACCCAAGCAATTAATTAATTCATAGTCTTGTTCAGGAGATATTTTCTTCTCTTTGGCAATTCCAATCAATTTTGTTTCAAATTCATTCATTTGAAAATTCCCAATAATTCTTAAGGCTAAAGTAAATTCTTCATTATCCGGGGATATGCAACTTGAGACATAAGTTCTGAGAAATTCAAAGATACTTTCATTTGGGAATTTATTCAATATTTTCCAAGAATTGGTAATTTGATCTCTAATTTCCTTATTGACTGAGTAAGGATCTACATCGAAATAAAGCTCTTTAACCGCGTTTTTTATAGTATAAGTTGTTTTGATTAAATCTATAGTTGGTTCTACTCCTAATAATTGTATTAATTTTTCAGATGTATTTATGAGATCGATTTCTGCAACTAATTCTATATCATATGAAAGGATAGCTGAAATGGCATTTAGGAATTTATAAGTTATAGGTTGTAGAAAGTCATCATTTGAATCCAAAAACAATGCAGGTTTCATACCTAACAATGCTAATTCGCGTGCAATATAGATAGATTTTGAAAATGAAGTATTAAAATCAAATTCTTTGTTTTTAAATAACCATAGCGCAGCTAACGGATTGCCTTTTTGCACGAGTATTTTAGCAATTGCTTGTCGTTGGATATGATTTTTACTTAGAAAAACAAATTTTGTACTCAAGAGATTTACGATTTTTGAATCACTCATTAATCCTAATGCGAAATAGGCATCTTCAAATAAAATATCATAATTAGACATTTTCTCGATTTCATCAAAGAAATCATCACGATCGAAATATCCGGCCATGAAAAGACCAATTCTTCTTTCCTCAGCAATAGGTGATTGTAATAATCTAAGGATGTTAGAACTAATGTGGTCTTCGAAATTATTGACATCGAGTTTACTGAAAATTTTAATGAGTGAAATTGATAAAGAAATGGAGCTTCCTATAATGTGTGCTAGAGATAGAATATCTATAATCATGTGAAAATCCATTTTTCTCGAAATTACATCAAAAATTCTTTCAGCTTCAAAAGGAGTAAGCTTGTAGTAATTATCTGTAAAGATTTTCCAATTCTCAATATCATATGAGAGAAGATATTTTGAGACAGCCTTATCATAATCTATTGAAGATAAAGCAGTCATTACCTCACGAGAGTACTTGTCCAAACTACACTTCACCAATTTCTCTAATTAAAAACGCAACGGTCAGAATTGACTTTAAAATCTTTGGATAAACTACGGATATTA